>JBAWFY010000770.1:0-2822 GCA_049592335.1 Occallatibacter sp. | reverse complement strand
CGCGACGACGGACCTCACAGCTTCTTCATAACTGGCTCGATAACTAGCCCAGCAGTTTCTTGCGGCGGTTGCCTGTGCTTGACACGACATTGCGGCCAGCAACTGGCGATCGCGATAGAGCGCGAGTAAACGCTCGGCAATTGCGTCCGCGGAACAGATTGGAACCACAAAGCCCTCGCGCCCGTCCTGGATCAAATCGCGGGCGCCGACGTTGGGCGTAACAATCGCCGGGAGGCCGCACGACAGTGCCTCCGCAACTACAAGCCCGAATCCCTCGCCTAGCGAAGGCAGCACCAGAACGTCCGACTCCATCATGATGTCGAGCACCTGGCTGTGCGAAAGGGTTTCAAACCAGCGCCAGCGACGGCACGCTTCGTCCACGCGGGAATTCGGGTGAAACCGTCTTCCCACGAGCGTGAGCTCGACTTGAGGGCCGAGGCTGTCGATTGCATCCAGCAGATACCCAATTCCTTTGTGCTGCACCAGCACGCCGACGAACAGAACTTTTAACGGCCGTGCAGGATCGGTTGCGCTCGGCTCGCGGGGGCGAATTTCCGGAGCCCCGTAATTCACCACGCGGATTTTCTCGTTGGCGACGGCGCCCGCCAACGTCCTCCGGACATGCTGGCTGGCGACGAACACAAAGTCGGCAAGCGCAAGCTCTTCATTCTTCCGCCGCAGGTGCTCTTCGGAATCCGCGAGATTGGGAAGAAGCGCAACGAACTCCGGGCTGCGCTCAGCTTCCTGCTTCAGCAGATCGCGCACCCAGTACCAATAACTGCTTGCCTGCTCGTAAATGGTCGTGATGCCGTGGCGTCTGGCTTCGCGAAACGTTTGGAGCGCGCCGCCCTCATAGCAATACACTGCATCGGGAGCGAGGCTGGCGACACGGCGCGCCACGTTTTGGTCGAAGTGCCGGTATACGCCATGGATTGAGAACGGCCCTTCGCCGGAGGTCAGGCGCCGGTTGAAGCGCGTTAGCCCGGCGCCCAGCCGAATCGCCTCCCTTGAAGGGACGCAGCGAATTTGCTTTCCCGGTATCTCCGCATACGATCGCCTCTCAAGCAGCATCTGCAGACGGGATGGCAGCAGACGGTTCCAGAGCGACTGCGTATTCCAGGCCACGGTCGTCCAAAATTCCGCCAGCATCTCTCGCTCGGCAAGAGCAGCCACTGCATTGCGCACGTTCTGATTGCCGGTCGGGTGCGAGACGAGGACGCGGGGATCAGGCATGTTCCCGCTCTACGATTTTTTCTTTGTCTGGCGCCGCCTGTTGAAGCCAACGGCCGTAGATCGCGGCGTGATCGCGCAAGGTGTGTCCCGAGTACCAGCGCCAGGCGGACTGCGAACAATCTTCCAGATTTTCAGGACTCATCCTGCGCGCTGTTTGCGGGCTCAGAACGTGCACTCCATCCTTTAGTCCGTCAAACTCTTCGCGAAAACCCTGGGCAATGACGGGTATTATGCCGTGTGCCGTGTAGGCCGCGAAGACGCCCGACTTCGCCAGGCAATTTGGCGGGTAGGCGAGATAGCCGAAAGCAGTGTGCGCGAGCAGGCGATCGATCTCCGCGGTCGGCAGCGCGCCAACGCACTCAAGCTGAATCCCATTCACATGGCGAGGAGTTGCAATGGGAGGACCGATGTCCACGATCTTCCGAATTCCGAGTTTCTGGAATGTATCGCCGAGTTTATCGAGCTCCGGGTAGACTCTTTTTCTGGTTCCGGCAAGCCCGAAAATCGCCATTGCCGGTTCGCGGCCGGCAAACGGAAGCGGCTGCTCTGTCTCGCCGATCTGTGAGAAGACTGGCATACATTGAACAGGCGTTGCGGTTTGCCGTTCAATCCAGCCGGCAAAAACGCGCGCGCTGGTTACAGGCAGATCGCACGCTCTGGCAATCCGGCGATAGGCCCGCTTCTGCCGCTGCCCATACCAGAAGGCCGAGGTCCACGGCATTCCGCTGGCATGCAGTTCATGAAAAAAAACCGCAATCGGAAAGCGGCCGTCGGCTTTCACTCGTTCGAGCGCCGCGGCGAGAATCGTGGGCGCTCCGTCGGCCGAGTACCCATAGCCGCTCAGGTGCACCAGAATCGCCGCGGGTTGATCGCCGGACAAGGCAACGCAGGCTTCGAGCAGGCGATCCTGCGGGCAGTGTGTGACGCGATAGGGAAGATCCGGCCGCTCGCCGGAGTTCAGGACAATAAACGAGGAGTCGATGCCGCAGCCTGTTTTCAACTCCGCAGCCAGAGCGATGGCGTGATCGCTGACTCCACAGCGGGTGGGCCATAGCCGCGGAACCACCTGAATGAGCTGACGATCTGCGGGCATTTTACTGCTACTCAGCGAGGAAAGGACGCCGGAAGCCGGACGGCGTAGATCGCATGGTCGCGCGGCGCAATCCATGTTTGATACGTCACCAGCGGTTGCGCCGATGGACCGCCGCAGTCGCGAGGGTTCGGCGAGATCGCGTAGACGGGATGGACGGACAGCATTCCCTCGAGCGTGCCGAAGAAGGCGAATGTGCAACTCGCCGGCAGGATGCGCCACGGCTGTGGCACGTAGGCGCCTTGTGGAATCTGAAGCCTGCTGTCGTTGACGTATCCTCGCTGCTCGATCTCGGTCCATCCGCCGTACTCCCACGGGCCGAGAATGGCGGTGGCGGGTATTCCGGCTGCGCGCAAATCCGCGATCGCGCCGGCATAACCGCGATACGCGGCAAACTTATCGTGGGTGGCTACGATGCTGATGGCGCCGAAGAGAACGATTCCGACTAAGCTCGCCATCGGCAGTTTTGCGCGTACCCGCTCCTGATAGAATCGCGTGA
>JBAWFY010000769.1:0-1649 GCA_049592335.1 Occallatibacter sp. | reverse complement strand
GTGTATGTCCATCTTCTCGAATGCAACGAGTTTTTTGTGAAGATTAGGGGTGACGGCTGGGATAGAACAAAATCCCTTCCACTGGACAACATTAAATTTGGTTGGGATGACAAGCTAGACTGCATTGAAATTCTTGATTATGCACCCTAGCGGTGTGGGAGCATCGACGCTGTTTCGGCTCACTGACTAAACCATGTGAGCCATTTGCTCGGCGGCAGAATGACCGCAAAAAGCCCCTGAAGATCGTGGCAGGCAATTGAGGCTTCTGAACCAGTCCCCCAAGGCAGCATTTCTGAGCATTGAAGCGTAGCGGAGGCGCCCCCCTTTACGAGGAACGTCTGGACCCATGGGTTGCTAGAACTGAGGGGGGTGCAGTGGTTTTGTTTGGAAACGGGTACAGAGGAGGTAATCAGTAATATGGCCCATCACGCGAAATCCGCGAACAAGTCGCCCGGCTTGACGGAAAGAGCCTTTGCCAGCTTGACGATGTTCTCAAGGGCGACGTTACGTTCGCCTCGCTCGACTCCGCCGACGTAGTTGCGATGCAGACCTGCTCGTTCGGCCAGTTCCTCCTGGGAATAGCACCGCTCGTCGCGGAGTTGCCGCAATCTTGCGCCGAATCGAGACTTAACGGAGCGTGGAGCCACATCTCCATGCTCGAAGGCTGACCACTATGCGTCTACACACGATGAGTGTGATAATGTCCTGGTCGGAGTTGCATCTATGCGGCGCTCTCGCCCAGTGCTGTCGGAGACTGCCCGATTTGACGGGAGATTCATCGAAATAATCCAGCATAGAGGCGAAAGGGCTACGATTCTTAAGGAGGTAGAGGGAGAACCCATGAACACAGATTTCATCGACTGCCCGGAAGTGGCGGGAAAGACAATTCAATTGCTCAGGATTCACCGGGACACCGGCGACGGGTCGCGCGTCCAGATTGAGTTGACAGACGGAACCAGCTTCACCTGCTGCGTCACGGTCCGTCCAGCCGTGGAGGCATCCTTATATAAGGGTGGTGCCGGGGCACCGGAAACCATTCGCGACTACAAACTCTAGGCAAATCCTCCCCCACAAGATCCGGTCGTTATTCCCAAATGGAATAACAGTCTCCCTGGAATTCATTGGACGCGGCCCCGAAACCGCCATAACTTTGCCCTAATGCTGACGCCAAGTCAGCGGAGGTGCAAAGTGAATCGATTCCGCCGTCTCCTCCGATTCGATACCGCTCGTAATCGGCTGCTCATTCCGTCCGCCGTCCGGCTGACGGGACGAACCCTCAAAACCACTCTCCTTTCGGCCATCCGCACGATGGCTCCAACACTTCTTGCGCTCTCGTTTGCCGGCGTGGCTCATGCCCAGGGGACGATGGACTTTTCCGGCGCAACCACGCTGATGAACACCTTCAAGACCTTCGCCATCTATGCGGGTGCGGTAATCTGCTTCGGCGGATTGATCTTCGCCGGAATCCGCATGATGTCGGGAAGATTCCAGGACGCGATTCCAGGTCTCTTCGGCGCGCTCTTTGGCGCGGCCGTATTGGGCTGGGGCGCTGGCTGGATTGGCTCGCTCACCGGGCAGACGATGCAGTAGGAGGCGGCCATGACCAAGCGGGGAGAGCCGTTACCAATCAATCAGGCGCTCAATAGGCC
>JBAWFY010000768.1:0-1828 GCA_049592335.1 Occallatibacter sp. | reverse complement strand
GCCTTGCAAGCGCCATCTTCGCAAAAAGCACGTCGGAATTCCGAGACCGACACCCTCCGCCTGGGCCGCAACTTCCTCCACTCCGCCCGGCTCGCCTTCGCGCACCCGCTCACCGGCCAACCGCTCGAACTCGAAGCTCCGCTGCCGGAAGAACTTCAAAGTTACCTCCGCCGCTTTGAAGCCGTTTGATTACAAAACGGTACATCCTGAAGAAATGTAACCCCGCATTTCCACGAGCAAATGAGAGGTTGCTAAAATGGTAGGGTCATGACACAGCACTACCTCACCCAGGCGGCAGGCTGCCGTCCGCTGCGCCTGCGCAGGCTCTCCATCGCGCTTGCGGCCCTGTTTCTCGCCGCGGCTTCCATCCCTGCCCTGTCCGCGCAAACCCAGAACGCACAGCCTGCACCGCCGGCGCCGGCAACGCCTGCTCCAGCGCAGCCGCCACAGAACGCACCACAGGCCCCGCAGCAAAGCGCGCAGCAGAACACACCACCGGCCGACCAGGGATCGGACTCGGGCACCTTCCACCTGCAAGTCCACGTGAACGAGGTCAGCCTCATCTTCACGGTCACTGACAGGCACGGCCACTACATTCCCAACCTGAAGCAGAGCGACTTCGCCCTGCTCGACGACCAGAAGGCGCCGGTGAAGGTCAATTCCTTTCACCAGCAGATTAATCTGCCGCTCCGCGTCGGCCTTCTCATCGATACCAGCAGCTCCATCCGCTCCCGCTTCCAGTTCGAGCAGCAGTCGGCCACGGACTTCCTGCAGCAGGTGCTGCGCTCCAAGGCCGATCGCGCCTTCGTCATGGGATTTGACGTAACGCCGACGGTAACCACAGACTGGACAAGCGATCCGGACGCTCTGGAGTCCGGCATCAACAAGCTGCGCCCCGAAGGCGGCACGGCTCTTTTCGATGCCGTCTATGTCGCCTGCCGCGACAAGCTGCTGACCGAGCGTGGGCCGGAGCCGGTGCGCAAAGCTATCATCCTGATCTCCGATGGCGAAGACAACCAGAGCCGCGTCTACCTCCCAGAGGCCATCAAGGAGTGCGAGCGCGCCGAAACCATCATTTACGCCATCAGCACCAACTGGACGCCCAGCCGCGGCGAAGGCGACAAGAACATGCAGAAACTGGCGGAGGACACCGGCGGCGAAGTCTTCTTCCCGCCCTCCATCGAAGACATGGCAACCAGCTTCAAGCAAATCGAGCAGGAGCTGCGCAGCCAGTACGCGCTTGTGTACACGCCGGCGGATTTCAAGCGAGACGGTTCCTTCCGATCCATCTACTTGTACTGTTATGATCGCCGCTACACGGTGCGAGCCCGCAAGGGCTACTTTGCCCCGCGCGACTGACCCCGCAAATCGCGACGTTCGAAAGCCATCGATGAAAGAGCGCGGCCATCACCGCGCTCTTTCTGATTTTCCGCGGGGCTTCCCGCTAAAATCGTGGACCGTGTCCCGATTCAGGAAGCTCTCCTGCTCGTTTGTCCCCTTCTGAACCACAACTCCATTCCTGGGCACGAAATCTCATCCATTTCCGCTTCTGTACGATGAAATAGACGTGGAGCTCCTTCAGAGGGCCGATGGCTTTCTGATGCGCTCGCAGAATTTTTATCTGCACTTGCGCGGGGAGGGCGATGAATACGGTTCACATCCATCGTGCGCCACGAAGCCTTTACGGTGTGAGGGAATCGGGATGATCCGGCAGGCTATTTCGTGCGACATCTGCGCCGCGGAAAAACGACAGACTAACCACTGGTTCGTCGCCTACGAGCAGGGTGGGGAGCTGCGCGTCAGCGGCTGGACCTCGCGACACCGGCTC
>JBAWFY010000767.1:0-5810 GCA_049592335.1 Occallatibacter sp. | reverse complement strand
CTCACAGTCAGCGTGTCGGAGCCGACTGACAACGCCCCGGCGGAAATCGTAAAGCTGGCGCCTCCGGTATTGCTGAGCGTCAGGGTCTGAGCAGTCATGCCGCCGCCCGTGAGCGTCACGGTTCCAGTTGGCACTGGAGCCGAGTTTCCGCTTCCCGCCACGCCAACGGCCACCATAAGCGGCTGCGTGGTGGTGATGTTCATGGAAGACGGCGTGATGGTCACCGTCGGCGTCGTCTTGGTTGGTGGCGGGCCATTTGCACTCGTAACTGTGACCGTGCTGGTGCCGCTGGTCGCGTTGTAGTTACTGTCACCTGAATAACTCACTGTCAGCGTATCGGAACCGACCGCCAATGCCCCTGCCGGAATCGTAAAGCTGGCGCCGCCTACGTTGTTGAGAGTAACGGTTTGAGAAGTAAGACCACCTCCCGTAAGCGTTACTGTGCCTGTGGGAACCAGACCAGAGCTTCCGCTACCGGCAACGCCAACAGCCACTGTCAACGGTAGTGTGGTAGTGATGTTCATGGAAGACGGCGTGACCGTGACGGTTGGAGTTGTCATGGTTGGCGGCGGGCCACCCGGACCCGTAACCTGGATGGTGACGGTGTTGGTATAGTCGGCAGCGGCAAAGTTACTGTCGCCTGAGTAATTGACATCAAAGGAATCTGCTCCATCTGCTAAGTCACCTGGAGGAATGGAAATGGTGGCCACGCCACCGCTGAGCGGCACTGCCCCTGAGTTATAGCCGCCTCCTGTCACAGTCACGGTGCCGGTGACCGTCAGCGGAGCCAGGGGCCCGTTTCCAAAAAGGTCGATGAGCAATGTAAGTGGATCTGACGTAGTGATACTTGGATACGCGGAAGGCGAGACTAGAAGTGAAGCATTACCTGCAACCGGCGCGACGCTGCTGACATTCACCGAGCTGTTGTTGCTGGTAAAGGCATAGTTGCTGTCGCCGGAGTAGTTGACCGTCAGCAGATTGTTGCCCGCAGGAAGCGATCCTGCAGGAATTGTGATAGTGGCGCTGCCGTTGCTGAGAGTGATGGGTGCGGAGGTGAAGCCGACTTCTGCGAGCGTCACGGTGCCGGTGGGGACTGGCGATCCGCTGCCGGCGACACTTACAGCTACTGACAGACCCTGCGCGTTGGTAATGTTCGAAGCAGAGGGTGTGATGGTGATGGTTGGCGATGGCAGAGGCGTTGGGCAGTTTGTGGTGCATGGAATGCCGGCAGCGCTGTGCAGGATCAGGTCGACATTTTCAATCGCGCCGCCATCCGTTCCCGTGAACTGGATGGTATTCGTGCCGTCTGCCAGGTCAGTGAGGTTTACCGGCACAGCAATCGTGTATTGGCTGCTGCACGCGGGCCCGCCATTCTGGGTGCCGCAGGGGCCGAATGGGAATGGAGCGAGTTGCGCGGCGCCGTTATTCACGCTATAGCTGATGAACGGGCCCGGAGCCTGCAGATTGGCGTAGTTGAAATCCTCAAAATTAAAGGTAAGAAATGCGGCCGCTGCATCGGCAACGTTATACACGCCGGGAATGGTGAGGGTCAGCGGCGGTGGGGCAGGCGATTGGTCGAATCCACCGAACCCCCAGCCCATATTGAGCAGGCCAGGATAGCCGGAGCCGACGGGCGTAAGCCGATCCGGCACGTCGAAAGCTAAATCGCGTGGCAGAACTGGGCCGTCAAACGTAAAGTTATCCCAGGTGAAAGTGTGAGTCCCCTGGCCGTTGCTCGTCTTGTTCGCGTTGTAGTGGTTATCTTCCATGAAGATCAGGCCGGTCGTGATCGTAAGCTCCGCGTTGGCGATCACTGCAATCTTTTTAAGCGGTCCGGTCGCGCCGGCATCGATGCCATACACATCGATTTCATTTTGAGAGACACGCAGCTCGAAATGATTCATGTTGCCCGGTCCCGATGAGGCCTGCACGCAATCAACTGGAGTAACCGTCACCGCACCGGGGGCCGGAGCGGAACTCGGGAAAGCATCGGCTTCCGTTTCTACATAGTTGTTCACGATAAACGCCGCACTGACCGTAACGACTGGAACGCTCTGGGAATATTCCGGACAGAAGCCGCGCGCCCCACATCCGCCCGAGTTTGCCGAGCAGGTTAATGCGAATTGAACGCCGAAGCCATTCGCAGGCACCGAGATCAACGAGGTATCGTGGACGAACGGGGTGGGCACCGGTTTATCTGTGTACCATAGCTCCGGCCATACGCTATGACCGCCGTGGCTGTCGTCGCTGACGTCGAACGCGATGGTTCCTGTGCGTCCGCCCGAGATATCGAATGGCTGCTTGGGGTACATCGCCAGCGAGGTTACGGTGGTCTGGTCGAATTGCGCCTCGACGAGTTGTCCGTCGCAGATTTGGACATCGTTGGGATCGATTACAGAATAAGTAGTGCCGCACAACTGAATGGCGGTGGGCGATACATCGTAGTAAATACCCTGACCTGTATTAGCGCCGCCGAAATAGCGGGAAACGCCCCATACCGTGCCGTTCAAGGCGCCGGAGCGATTGCCGGTTCCCTCCGGTTTGTCGAAGGTATCGCAGAACGCGGGCGTCGTGCCGGCAGGAGCGCTCAGGAGCTGGCATCCCTGCGAAGGCGGCGTTACTGTGTATGTTTGGGCAGAGGCGGAAGATTGTGCGGCGGAAAGCGCCGCCAGTACGATCGCACTCAGTGCGGCGAAACGGATGAAATTCTCGGGGATGCGCATTGAGTCTCCTTGAAGTCGATGGACGTGATACTCGGATAGCGGGAGATATCAAATCCAAAGCAACAAAGATGACTCAAGCAAGATGATTCAAAAAGCGCCCGTTGATTCCACTGCGCTCTCTCTTAGGAGAGTAGCGGGCGAATTCGAGTGATATTTCGCGAGAGGGCGGGGAAGCAGAAGCCTTAAGTAGGAGTCTACAACAAATGCTCCGGCACGGTGTCATTTGTTCGTTAACGATGTGGTACCGTCGTGCTGCAGCGCGTTTGGGGGGCTTCCCGCAGTCCCTCCGGGGCGCATGGGCAAGTCGCGTCTACAATAAAGCGATGCCCGAGTTGCCCGAGGTGGAAACGATCGCGCGCGGCGTGCAGAAGCGCGTGCGCGGCGACCGCATCGTCGAGGCGTGGTTTGCAAACCGAAAGCAAACTTTCAAAACTCCCCCGGCGAGGCAGGCGAAGGGTCTTGCCGGCTGCACGATTCTGGATGTGCACCGCACGGGCAAACACATAGTTTTTGAGTTAAGCGCGGAAGATTATGCCGTCAAGGCGCCGCACCGGCAGAAGGACGCAAGTATCAATCCGACACGTGAGCCCGACGCGCAGTGGATCGTGCATCTCGGCATGACCGGCCGGCTTCTCGTCACTTCGCCGGAAACTTCCATCGCTCCGCACACGCACGCGCGGTTGGAATTGGCCAGCGGGCGCGAGTTGCGCTTTCAAGATCCGCGGCGCTTCGGTCGCCTCGAGTTCCGGGATTTGCGCCGCGGCGGCGCCTCATTCTGCGCGCCCGGAGCCGAGCCGCTCTCGATCGGTGCGCGCGAATTTGCCGCGCTCTTCCGCAAGCGGCTCATGCCCGTCAAGGCGGCGCTGCTGAATCAAACTCTCCTCGCCGGTGTGGGAAACATCTATGCGGACGAGAGCCTGTTTCAAGCCGGAATCGGGCCGCGGCGGCGGGCGAACCGGCTGACAACCGCCGAGCTTGAGCGGTTGCGCCTGGCGCTGCGCCGGATTCTCGAACACGCCATCCGCCTCGGCGGTTCCTCGGTTTCGGACTACGTGGATGCCGATGGAGAGCGAGGTTTCTTTCAGCTGGAACACTGCGTCTACCGGCGCACCGGCGAACCCTGCCGCCATTGCAATACGCCAATCCGGCGCATCGAGTTGGCTGGGCGCGGCACCCATTATTGTCCACGGTGCCAGCGCTAGAAAAAATGCAGCGTAGCGGCAGCCCAACCCTATGCTTCGCCGAGCCTACGGTTTTTAAGAGAATTCCGACTATAAACTCCCGTAATGCATAAAAATTGCATAATAAAAATTCTCTAAACCTTTTGTTATCAATCAAGTTAAGAAAGGCATATCGATTGCTATTAGAAGTATACCAGTGATGATATCGGCCGCTGTAGGAAGGCCCAGCGAGCCAATAACACATAGGGTACCCGGCACGAGCAACCGCCAATGAGCGGCCCCTGAAATGGGAGAAGCCAGCCGGGAAGCCTGAAGAAACAGAAGGCGGAGAAACCGCCACACATCTCGCTGGGAGGCCAGTGACCAGCGAAGAAGCTTAGTCGGGGCGGAACGCCACCTGCAAAAGGTGGCGTTTTTCGCGTCTGGAGTCACAATGGCCCGATCCGGAGCTAATTCCTTTTTCGGATGCTCCTCACGCTTATCCGAGTCGCTCTTCCCCATTCGGTCACTTGCCAGTGGTGCGGCTTCGCTGTAGTATCAGAGTTGCCTATTGAGCGGCTGACGCGGGCCACCCAAAGCACGGGTAGAGCAAGCTCGCCGTTGAGCATCGAAACATCGCCAGAACAGTTCGGGACCGTACAGAGTGGACTGCGCGCGATGATGTCTCGTGTAGGAAATGGCATCGCCTGAGAAAAGCAGCAGCCGCGCCGAGTTCGATACCGGCGAGCGGATGAGCGGATTGAACGACTCCCGCCACAGAAGCGGCAAGCGCATTTTCCAGTGAGGGTCGAGTGGTGGAAGGATGCACATCGGGGGGCGTCTGCCGGCCGAAATCCGGTCAGGCCGACGGATCCGACGCGCAACACCGCTATTGATGAAGGCTGTATGCTGCCGCGGAACTGCCGCGCATCCTCTGCGGAGGAACGGGCGGCAATCGAGTTCGATCTGAGCGGGCAGCATGCGCACCGCAACGCACAATGCACCAGGAAGCAAACGCATCATGACAACAGAACCGACCGAGCCCCAGCCTGAACAGGGGCCTCCTCCTGACAACGGTCAGGTGCAGTCGCAAGGGCACCGGCGTCGCCGGCGCCGGCGCAAGAACAAGTCCGGCTATGCCGCGCCACAGCCGCAAGCGCAAGGCCAGCAGCCCGCGCCAAGCCAGCCTCAGGCGCAGAGCCCGCCGCAGGCGCCCCGGCAACCGGCTCCGCAGCGGCCGCAACATCGGGACCAGAGCCGAAAGAAGAAGTTCTTCCAGAAGAATCAGGCTCCGCCTGGGCAGCCGGGCAACAACATCAATGGCGGACAGGGCAAGCGCAAGGGGCGGCAAAAGGGCCCCCGCGCCTTTGTAGGTCCCATGGACCACAGCTATCGCGCGGCCAACGGCAACGTCGCCGACGGCCCTCCCTCCACCATTCCCACGGGCAGCAACGGCCACGGCGGCGGATACTATCCCGATCATTTCGCGGGTCAGCCTGCCGCGCCTGTGCGCGAAAACGCTCCCACCCGCATCTTCTGCTTCATCGAAGATCTGTTCTTCCTGGCCAAGATTCAGGAGTCGGCGCGCAAGATCGGCGTGAAGGTGGAATTTGTAAAGGGCGACAAGGAAGCTGTCGATCGCCTCTGCGATACTCCTGAAGACGCGCGGCCGGCACTGCTGGTCTTCGACCTGAACAACCTCAACGCCAAGCCCATGACGCTGATTCCCAAATTCAAAAGCAAGTTCAAGAAGGCGACGTCGATCATCGGCTTCCTGAACCATCTGCAGGGCGACCTGAAGATCAAGGCCATGGAGGCGGGTTGCGACGTGGTGATGCCGCGCTCGGCCTTCTCGCAAAGTTTGCCAACTCTGCTGCGCCGCTACGGCCTGGAAGAGGAAGAAGAGCTTGATCGCCAGCCCACGTTT
>JBAWFY010000766.1:0-1548 GCA_049592335.1 Occallatibacter sp. | reverse complement strand
CTACAAATACTTCAAGGAATCCGGCGAAGACGAGTACCACTCCTTTCTGGGCGTGCCGCTGATCGATAGCGGCGTGCTGCAGGGCGTGCTCGTCGTACAAACAAAAGAGCCGCGCGTATTTCGCGAGCACGAGATTCGCATGCTGGCCGATGCTGCAAATCAGGTGGCGCCGGTGGTGAGCGAGGCGCGGACGCTCGATCGCTTTATCGCCCCGGCGCAGGAAAAGCTGTGGGAGCTGGCGCGCAACGTGTGGTGGAGCTGGGATCAGGAATGCGTGAGCCTGTTTCGCGATCTGAATCCTGCGCGCTGGCGTGCGTTGAACCAGAATCCCATTGCTCTGCTCAACGAGATTCCGCTGGCCGAGATTGAGCGGAGGGCCGCCGAGATTGCCCTGCATAGCCGCATCAACTACGCTTACCGCCGCCAGCAGGAGTATTTGAACGACGAACGCACCTGGGGCGCGGGACACGCCGGCGTGCTGCGGCCGCGACCCGTGGCCTACTTCTCGGCCGAGTTCGGATTGCACGAGTCGCTGCCAATTTACTCGGGCGGACTGGGCGTGCTCGCGGGCGACCACATTAAAAGCGCATCGGACCTGGACATCCCCCTGGTGGGTGTGGGGCTCTTCTACGGGCAAGGGTACTTTTTGCAGCGGCTCGACGGAGGCGGCTGGCAGCGCGAGGAATATCTCGAAACCGACATTGGCCAACTGCCCATGCAGCCGGCGATCGGCGCCAATGGCGAACCGGTGGTGGTCGAGATCGCCACGCGCGGCAGCTCGATTCGCGCCAAGGTGTGGCGCGTGCGCGTAGGGCGCTGCGATCTTCTGCTGCTGGACTCGAACGTGGCCGGCAATGCGCCGGAGGATCTCGACACCACGTCGCGGCTTTACGGCGGCGACGCGCGCACACGGATCCGACAGGAGCTGTTGCTGGGCGTGGGTGGCTATCGCGCGCTGAAGGCCATGGGCATCACGCCCGGCGTGCTGCACCTGAACGAAGGCCACAGCGGGTTTGCGGTCTTTGAGGCCATTCGCACGCGCATGGAAGAAGAGGGCCTGGATTTTTATTCGGCGGCGCGGCAGATTCCGCGGGAGGTGATCTTTACCACGCACACGCCCGTGCCTGCGGGGCACGACCGGTTCAGCCCCGACCTGATCGAAGAACACCTGGGGCCGCTGCGCGATGCAATGGGCATCAGCCACGAAAACCTGATGGGCTTTGGCCGCGAACATCCTACGGACTACGGCGAGCTGTTCTGCATGACAGTGCTGGGCCTGAAGCTGGCGCGGAGGGTGAATGCGGTGAGTTCGCTACACGGCGAGGTGTCACGCGCGATGTGGAGAGGGCTGTATCCGGAGAAATCGGAAGATGCGGTGCCCATCGGCCACGTGACCAACGGCGTGCATGTGCCGTCGTGGCTGGCGCCGCAGATGCGCCGCTTATATGACCGCCATCTCGGCGTGGGCTGGTATCGCCAGAGCGGAGCGTCCGAGACATGGGCGGCGATTGAGACCGTGGACGACGGCGAGTTGTGGGAGACGCACCT
>JBAWFY010000765.1:0-2639 GCA_049592335.1 Occallatibacter sp. | reverse complement strand
ATGGTGCCGCTTGCCGAGCTTCTCCGTTCGAGCCGCTACGGTCGGCCTGATTGCTCAATGCGTTTTGCCCGATATGAACCGGTTCCGTCACGCCACGGATTCGGCGACAATGAACTGCCTGTATTCGCCGACAAGCCGCACGGCCCAAAACCGAAGGATCACTCCACCTCAGAGCGGCCGGATGATGAATAGACAGATCGTTGCCGGTTTCGTGAAGAAGCTTAGACGCTTCTCCGTTTTCGCGGCGGTTCTGTACCTGAGCGTGGTGGCAATTTTTTTCATTGCTCAGCGGCACCTGTTGTATCTCCCGACCCACACCTACACTCCGCTTGGCGAGGCGTATGCGAACCGGGCGTTCCGGGAAATCTCAGTGAAGACAGAAGACGGCGTGGATTTGAAGGCCTGGTATGCGCCCGCTGCCGGAAAGCCCTGCACCATTGTCTTCTTTCACGGGAACGGCGACAGCCTGGCGACCGCTGCGGAGGTTGCCGACCCGTATATCGCAGCCGGTTACGGATTCATGCTCGCCGAGTACCGCGGATACAGCGGGTTGCCGGGCTCGCCGACCGAAGCCGGACTTTATAGGGATGCGCGCGCCGATCTGTACGGGCTGGCGGCGCGCGGTGTCGATGAGAGCCATGTCATTCTCTTCGGGCATTCGCTAGGCACAGGCGTGGCTGTCGAGATGGCGACTGAGTTCCATCCCCACGGTGTGATGCTGCTCGCGCCGTATCTTTCGATTCCCAAGGCCGCACAGGCGGAGTATCCCTTTTTGCCCGCAACGTTGCTGGCTTTCGACCGATTCGACAACGAGAAGAAGATCGGGTTGGTCCACGTGCCACTGCTCCTCGCGAATGGCGCGCGGGACGGAGTGATTCCGCCGGCGCAGGGTATCAAGCTCTATGCGTTGGCCAATGAGCCGAAGGAGTTTCATTCAATCGCCGACCGCGGCCACAACGATGCATTCGGCGCATTCGCGCCGCTGAGTTTGGATTGGCTAGGACGGGTTTGCCCGAGACCTTGAGCCGATTCACTGATCCGAATCATTGAGCCGGTCCATTTGCCGGTCCGGTGGAGATCAATGCGTCGGAGTGCTGAAGTGTGCGCCAATGTAGAAGGGCCACAGAATGATGGCCAGAACACCGCGCCAGAAAGTCAGATGCAGATAGCCGATGGTGAAGAGCCATGCGGCGCACCACAGCATTCCCATGAAGCTGTGCTGCTGGATCTGAATCCTCTGTGGATGTTTGCAGTCGTCGTTTGCCACGATGTCCTCCGTCGTGCGCTCTCCGCGTTTAAGGTTCATCGCCTTGGGCGGAGGGTTGGGATGATTTCTGGGACGACTGAAGATATGGTACTCCCGGCGATGCCGGATATCGTGAATCTGTAAACAGTTTTGGGACAGGGAACGCGCGTAGTACTGAATTGGCCAGCCGCGTGATGGGGAACACGCAGATCGTAGGGTGCTACACACGCAGCGTTGCACCTGATGAACATCGTGTCACGATGCGGGAATCCGGGGTCTCCTTGTGCCTCCCATCACTGCCGGTAACTGCCTGAACGCTGAGACTCACGATAGCGGACGGACTGGACCACGATTGGCCAGAGCCGCATTGTGGAGCGAAGCGAATGAGTGAACCAAAGACTGTGATTCCCACTGTGATTATGGACGGGAACGAGGCCGCGGCGTCCGTAGCCTACCGGCTTTCTGAAGTGGTTGCCATTTACCCCATCACCCCCTCGTCGCCGATGGCGGAGTGGGCCGATCAGTGGCTGTCGGAAGGGAAGAAGAATATTTGGGGCGCATTGCCCATTGTGGAAGAGATGCAGAGTGAGGGCGGCGCGGCCGGCGCATTGCATGGCGCACTGCAGGCCGGGGCCTTCGGCACGACGTTTACGGCCTCGCAGGGCCTGCTGTTGATGATCCCCAACATGTTCAAAATTGCCGGTGAACTGACCCCGGCGACAATGCACGTCACGGCCCGCACTCTGGCAACACACGCGCTGTCGATTTTTGGCGACCACTCGGACGTGATGGCTTGCCGCTCGACAGGTTGGGCAATGCTGGCGTCGAACTCGGTGCAGGAAGTGGCGGACCTGGCGACGGTGGCGCAGATCGCGACCCTTGAATCGAGAATTCCGTTTATTCATTTCTTCGACGGCTTCCGTACCTCGCACGAAGTGGGCAAGATTGAACCCATCACGGACGAGACGCTGCGCGGATTGCTCGACGACAAATACCTAATCGCGTTCCGGCAAAACGCGCTTTCGCCGGATCGGCCGTTCATTCGCGGCACGGCGCAGAATCCCGATGTATTCTTCCAGGCGCGCGAGGCGTGCACGCCGTTCCACGCGGCGGTTCCGGGGATTGTGCAGGCTGCGATGGACCGCTTTGCAAAGCTCACGGGCCGCAGTTATCGTTTGTTCGACTACTACGGCGCGAAAGATGCGGAGCGCGTGATCGTGCTGATGGGCTCGGGCGCCGAGGCCGCTGAAGAGGCGGTGGACGCACTGGTGCGCAAGGGCGAAAAAGTGGGCATGGTGAAGGTGCGCCTGTACCGGCCCTTCGATGCGAAGGCGTTCCTGGCCGCGATGCCCTCCATGGTGAAGTCGATTGCGGTTCTCGATCGCTGCAAGGA
>JBAWFY010000764.1:0-3802 GCA_049592335.1 Occallatibacter sp. | reverse complement strand
GATGAACCAGGGCCTAGCCGAAGCGCGCGACGACTGGCGCTAGCTATTTCACCGAGTCAGTACTTTGAGGGCCGGGGACCCGGCTGTCGCGAATCCATGTGCGAATGCTGAAGACGTAGATCACGATGCAGAACACATTAGCGGGGATGAACCCCATCTGGTGCGTCTTCAGGCCGATGAAGGAGATGATCAGGCTGTTGATGCCCGCCACAACGAAGCCGACCCATGCTTTTCGCCCAATCAAAAGCGTTGACACTACAGTCAGAACACACGACAAATAATCCAGCCTGAACACCAAAAACCGAGGGAGCCTCTTGTCCCAATCTAAGCCCGGCTTCCAAAAAACTCGGTGACTCAACTCACTGTGGTTTGCGAAACTGGATGTGCCCGCAATACTTCTCCCATTTCCGCCCCCATCCGTGCTTCTCGCTCACCAGCTTGTACACTGACGGAGATGATTCTGTTTCCCCGTAAGCTCAAGCAAACGGCGATCGTGGCCGCATGCGCCGCGATTCTCGCGGGCGCGTGCCCCGCGCTTCTCTGCGCGCAACCGGCCGCGCAATCATCGCCCGACGCCGAACTCGCCGAAGTTCCGTTGCCCGAGCCGGCCGTCGAAGCCGAGCCCCTTGCTTTGGACCGCGGCGCGGCCGATCTCGAGCAAACCCTCAAGCGCCTTTGCACAACAGCCAGCGTTCTCATCATCGTGGCCCATCCCGACGATGAAGACGGCGCGCTGATGACGTATCTCTCGCGCGGGCATGGAGTGCGCGTTACGGTGCTTACGCTCACCCGCGGCGAGGGCGGACAGAACGCCATGTCGGCCGAGAGCTACGACGCGCTCGGCCTCATCCGCACCAGCGAACTGCTCAAGGCCGATGAGTATTATGGCGCGCGGCAGCTCTGGGGCACCGAGGCCGATTTCGGCTTCTCGAAGACGCAGGAGGAATCCTTCGCCAAGTGGGGCCACGACCGCGTGCTCTACGATGCAGTGCTCGCGGTGCGCAAGGTGCGCCCGCAGATCATTCTCTCGACCTTTGTCGGCGGTCTAACGGACGGCCACGGGCATCATCAGGTCTCGGGCGAGATCGCGCAGGAGGCATTCAAGGCCGCCGGCGATCCCAAGGTCTTTCCCGAACAACTCAAAGACGGTTTGCAGCCGTGGCAGCCGCTGGCCGTCTACTCGCGCGCGCCCTTCGCGCCCATCACTAACGGAATGATGTTTGACTACGCCACCGGCAAATGGGCGCCGGCGCGATTTAAGAACTACGTCACCGGCGAGTGGACGGAAGGCGCGCTCCCGTCCGACGTCACAATCCCTGTGGGCACGTGGGACCCAGTGCTCGGCCAGACGTATGCACAGATTGCGCGCGAGGGCTGGGGCAAGCAGCTCTCGCAAAACGGCGGCGCCAATCCCGCGCTGAGCGGACCGGACTCGTCGAGTTACCATCTCTGGGCGGTTGCGCAGGCTGCGGCGAGTACGAACGCGCAATTAGACGAAGCGAGCCTCTTCAAGAACAGCAAAGTCAATATCGATACGAGCATCGCGGGTCTGGCGAAACTGGCGGGGGCAACTCCGCCCGCGTGGCTCAGCGATAACCTTCGTAACATCCAATCCGATCTCGACGCGTTTATCGCCGATTGCAGCAACCAGGGCGGCGTTGACGGCGCGCACAAGTTAGTGCCCATCTACCGCAATGTTCTCGACCTCTACGCGCGCGTAAAGGAATCGAGCGACCTGAGCGCAAAAGCAAAATCCGATCTGGCCTTCGAACTCGACGAGAAAATCGACGAGTTTCAGGTCGCATTGAAGGAATTGCTTGGACTCGACATGACGCCATTCGTGGCGGGAAGCGACGGGCAGGGCTTCCCGGGCCGCGGCGCATCGGCCGAAGAATCCGCGCGCAGTGTCTATCCCGGCGAAGAGTTGAAGGTTCGGGTGCACACCTTTAGCGCCACAAACGGAGCTCAGCTTTCCAAGACGTGGCTCGAAACCGGTTCTGGCAGATCGTGGCACAAGAACGAATCATCCGGCGCGAAGGAGAGCTCCGGGCCTGCCAATGCGCTCTTTCACCTGGAAGTTCCCGCCGACGCGCAATCCACCCAGCCGTACTTCACGCGTCCCACCACCGAGCAGCCTTACTACGACGTTTCGAACCAAGCATGGCGCGAGCGCTCCTTTGCGCCCTATCCGCTCAGTGCGTGGGCAGAGTTTGTCTTCGACGGCGTCCCCATCCGTCTCGGCATGGTGGTGCAGACACTCGCGCGCGTCACAGGTGTGGGCGGCGTTTACGAGCCGCTGGTTGTCACTCCGGTGATTGGCGTGCGTGTCGAGCCCGAAGCGCGGATTCTTCCGCTCGATGGCTCGCCTCTGCCAGTAAGCATCACCGTTCACGCCGAGCACGCCGCCGATGGAACGGTCGATCTGAAGCTGCCCGAAGGCTGGCGCTCCGATCCGGCGCAGCAATCGTTTCATCTGAAGAGCGCAGGCGATACGGAACCGCTGGCTTTTTCCGTGACGCCCGTGAGCGATGTCGCGGCGCGCGCCTACACCATTCAGGCCGTTGCGCACGTCGATGGGAAAGACTACTCGATCGGCTGGCAGAGCATCGGCTACACGGGACTGCGGCCGACCAACCAGTACAAGCCCGCTGAGTTGCGCACGCGCAAAGTCGACGTCAAGCTCGCGCCGGGTCTGCGCGTCGGCTACGTGATGGGAACCGGCGACAGCGTTCCTGAAGCCATTGAAGCGTTCGGCGTCGCTCCGCATCTCCTCACAGACGAAGAGCTCAGGACAGCAAATTTGTCCGAGTGGAACGCGATCGTCATCGGCATTCGCGCCTACTCCGCACGGCCCGCGCTCGCAGCCGCGCAGCCGCGCCTCGATGCCTTCGTCGAGCACGGAGGAACGCTCATCGTTGAATACCAAAGTAACGCGTTTCCCGCGCCGCTCGAACTCTCGATGAAAGGAGCAGCCGAGCGCGTCGTCGATGAACAGGCGCCCGTGAAGCTGCTCGATCCAGCGAACCCGCTCCTCACCACGCCGAACAAAATTACTCCCGCCGATTTCGACGGATGGTTCGAAGAGCGCGGCCACGGCTTCATCGACAAGTGGGATCCGGGCTACACCGCGCTCACTGAGACTGCCGATCCGGGCCAGGATCCTCAAAGAGGCGGCCTGCTGGTGGCGCATCGCGGTAACGGCGTCTATATCTATATTGCCTACGCGCTCTACCGCCAATTTCCGGAGCTGGTGCCGGGGGCATACCGCATCTTCGCCAACCTTCTCAGCGCCGGACGGGAACTTGCGCCATCGCGATAGGGCGTAGCGTGCATACTAAGCGGGAAGCGGATAACATCCGATAACTTCCCGTTAACAGAATGTGAATCCTCGCGTTACTCCAGCTAACTCCCCTCTAACTTACTGTGAATAACTTGTAAATTCATCGCCCCTCCTGCACTCCCGGGGCCTCTCGCGAGCATTGTGAAATCTCTGTGAATTCGTCAAATCTTAACCTTGCTCTGCAAGGCTGGACACAACGCAGTATTTCCATTGAGCGATGTGTCCGCGGTGAAAGCGAGAAGCGCGATGGTGCGCATGCGGGCGCAACAAGGGTTCACAAAAGACTCAAAACCAACAGAGAGGCCCAAATGAAACGCACACTGTACGCCGCTGCCGCAGTCGCTTTGGCAGCAAGTCTCGTTGTTTCCCATGCGCAGACCAGCGAGTCCACCGCCGCTCCCACGGCGAAGAAGCATGTGGCCAAAAAGGCCGCAGCCGATCCTTCGCCTGCCGTCGAAGAGC
>JBAWFY010000763.1:0-4982 GCA_049592335.1 Occallatibacter sp. | reverse complement strand
GAACAGAAGTGTGTCGGCAGCGCTTTTTTCAGCGTCGAAAAACTCCGCCGCAATGGCGGACGTGGCGATCGTATCACGGAGACATTTGTAAAATCGGCCGCCGGTGACATGAGCCGTCGCGCCAGCGGCGGTAATTTCAGCAGAAAACCATTCGCCAAGAAGCCGATTGAAACATATAAGGAGGATGCGATCGCCAGCCCGTGCAAGCCGGCGGGAGAACTCAAGGGCAAGCAAGGTTTTGCCGGTTCCCGCAGCACCCTCGAACAGGCAACGCGGATTGCCCCCGAGAAGGTCGAGCACGCCGTACTGTTCTTCGGTCAGGCTGAGGAGTTTGCGTTCGGAATCGGTCACCAGCGTGCCGCGCGCGACGATTCTCTCGAAATCCGGCCTCAGCGCGTCCCGCATCTGCTTCAGGAGCGGTGGCTGTAGCTCCGGTGGCGAGGAACGTATACGGAGTCGGGTGCGCTGCTGCTTTGCCGCCCTAAGGAGTAAGCCGGATAGTCCCGCATTCAGACCGTGGCGGTCGATTACTTCCCACGGCTCCGTTCCAATGTCGGCAGGCGGTGCGTCCACATCTGTGAAGACAACCGCAAATCCGAAGGGAACCTGATAAAAGGGTGGAGTCCGATTAAGGCGCTCTTCAAGCGCGGCCCGCAATTCATGCATACCGTCCTGGGCCTGTTTGAACGGGCTGCGTTTCAGGGTGTAGGTATGCCCGGATGAATCAGTTGAAGTCCACGTACCGCTTGTGCAAGCGACACGACCCCCCTTGACTTCCAGACAGATGACGCCTGCGGAAGGAATGAGGACCACGAAGTCGATTTCGCCGTAGGGCTGAGTTCCGGATTGTTTGAGATTCAGAGAATGGAGTACCGCCCAGTCCGCAGTCGCAGGGTCATTCTGCAGCATGTTGAAAATGCGCTGCTCGCTGGAGGGCGTCTTGTCATGCCAGTGGGGCGGAATCATCTTTGCCATCGGAAGCCTTCAAACAAGATCCTCGTCATAGGACAGAACGGCGTTGACTTGTGATCGCGGCCGGAGTTCTGCGCGGTCCGCTATGTTTTCCACCTGAACGATCCAGGCACTTGTTGCATTGTCAATTTCAACGCGGGTTCTGCCTTCGCGCAGTTCTGCCCGACGTTGTGGGAGCTGTTCGAGGAGTATGCGGGACAATCGCATGCCGGCGCTCAGATGCTCCCCCCTTAGAGTCTGAATGGCGTTCCAGATTTCGGGAACGTTTTCCAGAAGTTTCTGGTCACTCACAGCGTAGGCCATGGCTTCGAGGTCAGCCCTCGTCTGCGGACCGATCATCGAATCGTCGGTCAGCCAAGAATGTACGGTCTGGGGAGTGCGCGGGCAGTTTACTTCTTCCAGTTCGTTTATCAGCGCGGCCTCGCCGAGACCCGATTCTCGAAGTGCCTGATGCCATCGGGCGGCAGTGTCACGCAGTATCGGTGCCTGCGCTCCCAACTGCGCGTCCGCAAGCGCTCGGATGACGTCCCTCCTCCCACCGTCGCGAAAGACAAGAACATCGCCGGGGCGGATTTCCCTGATCTTGCGAAGCGGAACCTTATATCTCTCGTCAACTTGGCCTAATACCAATTCGGTTATGACAGGTATGCGAAGCGTCTCAGTTAAAAAGGCAAATGAGTCGCCGGAAAAACTGACAAGTCTGGCGGCCACGCTGTCTTCACCGGGCTCCGCTACGGGAATTACGCCTCTCTGGTTGAAGGCTTCTTCAAAGTCATAAGCGGGCGAGCTGTCGCCGAAAACTACGTCGGGGGGTAGCGAAACGGCTGGCTCCTCGGGCCACAGATGCTCGCCCGAAAGACCCACAAGGCCGGACTTTTCAGAGGCGTTGATGCTGGGGATCGCCGATGTATTTCTCTGCCGTTGCTTGAACAACTGAAGCCACCGGCTCTCAAAGGGATAAGCGATGAGATAAATCAGAGGCGCAGAGTGCTGCCTGAGCAGACGGCCAAATTGTCCGGAATTCGGCCATGCCGTGCAGATGAGCCGATTAAAAAATCCGCTATCGGCGACACTGGACGGCAGCAGCACTGGACAGGTCAGAGCCTGTTTCTCGATCCACGCCTTCACAGCTAGGCGATTGGAGGTGGATCGGGCGACTAGGCCGATTTCAGTTACCCCTTCGCGTTGAAGAGTCTCGAGGAGTTCCCGCACGGCGCTCCCCTTCGCTTCGCCGAGCTGCGGATCGTCAATTGATGACTTAAGCGCTTCGCAGGCTTCCCTGAGAGCCGTTGCGGACGTATCAGGCAACCACATCATGCGCGCCTGGGCAGCAGCGATGATTCTGTCTGACTTCACTCGCAGGCGATCCCGCTCTCCGGTATCGGGCGGCTCAAGAAGTCCGGCGCTATGCATGAGTAGGCCGAAAATCTGTACGAGAAGTTGACGCGTTTCATCACTTTCCGCCTCGTCCAGGGATTTCTGGCACGTCTGAAGTGCCACGCTCAATTGCTCAAGATGTTCGTTAAAGCAGGCGCACACCTCGGTTTTGAACGCGGCCTCATTGCGTGCGGAACGGAAGACTTCATCGAAGAACCGCCCTCCGCGCGATCCTTGCCCTTTCATTTCAAGATCGTCCAACGAAAAACGCCAGAATCTGCAGCCGCGATCATTGAGTTCACGCAGTTTATCTTCATCATCGGTTTCGGCCACGATGATGAGATTCTGTCTTTCCGCAATGGAATCGAAACGGGAAAGGTCCGTGATGCGCCTAGCGCCATCGACGATGACAACTTTCGACCTGGGAGACGCGATGGCGCAGGCTGCGGCGACATTCTCGATACGTGAGCTCATGGCGATTAGGGGTTCTCCCGCCGCCTGATAGGTGTCTCGCGGCCTGATCGCACCGCTCTCATCAATATGTCCGGTCGCAAGCAGTGCACCGGCGGAGCGTGGCGTCAGGGACGTGGTACTTGTCAGAAAGGTGTTTTCGAGGAATTCATCGATTTCAGACCGTCCTCCCAGGTAAAGAACCTGGTTACGGGCGAGGGAGGCGTTTCCGAACGTTCTCGTGCCTATGAGCTTGTCCAGAGGGCAGAGCGGTGCTTCTTTTCGCGCATTGTCAGCATCGGCGAAGTGGCCCTTGGGAATCTTCCGTTGTGTGGCCTCTATCCGCAAGATTTCGGAGACAGGCCATGTGAATGCGGCGTTTTCGTTGAGGATCTCCAGGCGAAAGCGGGTTTCGAGTCCCGGCCAGACACCGCCGAAGGTATATATTTTCCCCTCCGGGACGAGCCTGACCCGTTGCCCTCTCTGGAAACTGCGTAGGGCGTATTCCTCGGCAAGCTTCGGAAAATCAACTGCGAACCTCCCGAGTGAGTAGAGGGCGGCGGTGAGCGGAGCAATCCCCTCCTTTCTAGGAAAAATAAAACAGAAGGAAGTGTACCTCGATTCTCCAATTGCTCCCAGAAGCACACCCATGAAAGTGGCGAGCTCCTCACCGTCGCCGGAACCCCGACGAACCTTCAGTGAAGTGAGGAGCGGAAAACGCCGTACCAAGGCATTCGGTGATTCAGGCATACTTCACCGCCGACTCAAACAGGACTATGGCTCTGCACCGTAGGCGAATCGCTTATGCTCCTTCCGCTTGAGGGCAAAATCATCGATCAGGTGAGGAATCAAAATTCGCGAAGAAGAATGCTTCTGATCCCTTGCCCCGGGCCGGTGGTAGCGCAAAAGCCATTCCCGAAACTCAAATGTTTGTGCAATGATGATAGCATCTAAAACCTTGCTGCTTCGCAGGTTACGCGGTGGGATTCGAATTGGAAAGATTTGCAGCGTTCGCATTCAGAGATGGAGACCCTCTGATGCAGGCAGTGATTTGGTCCTTGGTTGGTCAAGGACGGGGAGATATCGTTCGATGCTGAAATCGGAGAAGCTTCCCTTCAAGCCACGCGCTCGGATGTTGCTCCTGTTAGGAGATCAACTCATTCGAGACCCAGCGATAGCGGTTTTCGAGCTTGTGAAGAACGGCTACGATGCGGATTCTCCCTCGGCAACCGTAACAATGGACCAAATCGACGATGCGACGCACGGACGCATTGTCGTAGAGGATTCTGGCACCGGGATGGACTTCGCAACGGTCACGGGGGTATGGCTAGAACCTGGGACGGACTATCGAGCTGTCCAGCGGGCTGAAGGTATAAGAACTCCGAAGTACGGACGACTCCCTCTAGGCGAAAAAGGTGTTGGACGTTTCGCGGCGCACAAATTGGGGAAGAAGATTTCGCTAATTACACGCAAAAAGAACTGTCCCGAGGTCGTTGTCAACATTGATTGGTCCGCGTTCGCGGTCCATAAGTATCTCTCGGATGTCCCCGTAACCGTCACCGAGCGAGCGCCGCAGTATTTCGCGGGAAGATCCACCGGGACTCGTATCGAGGTCACGTCACTTTGGACCTCATGGAATCGAGCGTTGACCCGCCAGCTTGCCCGGTCAGTTTCTGCCATCTGTTCGCCTTTTCGTGAGGAAGGTGAGTTTGACGCAAAGTTGATTCTTAATCAACATGAGTCTTGGCTCAAGGGACTGCTCGCGTCTGAAAACGTTCTGGAATATGCACTCTTCCAAGCGCATTGCGAGCTGAAAGGAAACGAACTCACATACAAGTATTCCTTCGTCCCCTATCCGGGGATGCAGGATGCGGTCCAAGCCAGGAAGAAATCTGCTTCGATGACCATAACTGGTCCGGCCAATACTCCTATCGATTTGGACGAGGCACATATCGGCCCGGTAGATATCGATCTCTACATCTACGACCGTGACCCCAAGGTGCTCTCACTGGGTGTAACGGACAAGAAGGGGCTGAAAGAATTTCTAGATGAGTCCGGTGGAATCAGGGTGTACAGAGACGGAATTCGAGTCTTCGATTATGGTGAGCGTGGCAACGACTGGCTCAATTTGGGCGGTCGTCGTGTAAATATACCGACCCAGCGTATCAGCAACAACTTAGTTG
>JBAWFY010000762.1:0-2562 GCA_049592335.1 Occallatibacter sp. | reverse complement strand
GTCCAGCGCTGTGTTACATATGATCCCGAAATCCTTGCGATTAACCTTGGCGCAGGCAGAAAGGCCAATGAAACAATTTAGCCAGAAGGGTAGAGCCACATCTACTAGACGATGGTGGTAATTGATACCTTGGTATCACTGAGAGCGGAAGGCTTGCGCGGTGTCTATCGCACTTGAAGCCGCCTCAGGGCTCTCCCGCCCAGTCCAGGTTCTTCGAAGTAATCAGTTTCAAAAGGACATCGCACAAAAGGCACGCAGTCGAAGTTCTGGTTCTTGTCACCCATGGCGTAACGGTCAAGGGCTAATAGATACAGTTACGTTTCACGTTGGACACGTCGCATCGAATGGCTGTTCGCTGTGTCTTCTGATACCAAGGTGTATGCAATACCATCGTCCAATTGCTCCGCGTTCTCGATTCTGGTCTTATCGTCTCATGGCAACCGGGCGAGGGCGGACTAATCAACTTCCATTGCTTTCGACTTTGCTGCGGAACCTGGTCATCAAACCGCAAATTGACTGACGGATTGGTCAATTGATGGTCGACCTCTGAGAAGGAACCGGAATTTCCCCCGCGAGGATGCGATATGTGGCTCGGACACTGGAATAAGCTGCTCCTAATTAGCCTGGCCATATTCGGCGGGGTAGGGGCGCTTGCTCAGTCCAGTTCACCGGCCACGCCCGCGCCGTACAACCCGATTGCTCTGGCCGGCGTAACAGGAGCGCCGCGCGAAGCCGTTGAAGCCGGGCAGAATAACAATCGAACCCTCTCGCAGAATCCGTACCTCGGAGGAGTTCCTGGGGCAAAACCCAGCACAACGCCGGTGGCGCTCTCTCTGGAAGACGCCGTCAACCTGGGGCTCAAGCAAAACCTCGGAGGAGTCTTGGCCACGGATTCCGTTACCGATGCCCGAGGACAGAGATGGCAAGCGCTGAGTGAGCTGCTCCCCAATGTTGTCACCGATACAGGTTTTGGAGTTCATCAAATCAACGTGAAGGCATCTTTTGGCATCACCATACCTGGACAGCATCCGATCATCGGGCCATTTGGCTATTTCGACTCGCGGGCATATTTCACGCAATCGGTTTTCGATTGGGCATCCATCGAGCGAGCGCGATCTTCAACGGCGCAGGTGAAGTCAGCAGAATTCAGCTCCGAAGATGCTCGCGAGTTTGTCGTGCTCGTGATTGTGTCCAACTATTTGCTGGTCATTGCCGATCAATCGGAGGTTGAGTCAGCCACATCGCAGCGGGACACTGCCAAGGCCCTTTTTCAACAGGCATCGGACCAGAAGACCGCAGGCCTTGCCTCAGCCGTGGACGTTCTGCGTTCACAGGTGCAACTACAATCGCACGAACAGAAACTGATTGTCGCACAAAACGATCTGGCAAAAGAAAAGCTGGCCTTGGCCCGGGCTATCGGACTCCCTCTCGGCCAACAGTTCGAGATAACCACCCACGTACCTCATCAAGATCTGACGCCCTCAAGTCTCGATGAGGCGATCCAAAGCGCCTACTTGGCTCGCGCTGATCTTCAGAGTCAGGTGAATCAGGTTCGGTCCGCTGAACTCGCGAGAAAAGCCGCTTCTGCCGAACGATATCCGTCTTTGGGCGCGGAAACCGATTACGGTCTCTCCGGGGTAGACCCTGGCTCGTCGCACGGTACAGTTGATGCGGCCGCCACGCTCCACATCCCCATTTTTCAGGGTGGCAGAGTACACGGGGATGTTCTCCGGGCCGAGGCCACGTTAATTGAGGAGAGACAGCGACTGGAAGACTTACGGGTCAAAATCGATCAAGAGGTCCGCGATGCTTATCTCGATCTGGAGGCATCCAGGCAAGAAGTTTCTGTCGAGCAGAGCGCGGTAACACTGGCCACTCAGAACCTGAAGCAATCCCGAGATCGATTCGCTTCGGGAGTTACAGACAACATTGAGGTGGTTCAGGCGCAAGATGCGCTGGCAACCGCGAATGATGCCTACATTGCAAGCCTCTACGGCTACAACCTGGCCAAAATGTCTTTGGCGAGAGCGACTGGGGTCGCGGAATCCAAATACGCACAGTATTTGAGTGGAAATTGAATATGTCTGAAAAAGATCATGCAACGAATCCGCCAGAAGCAACAACGGGACTGCGAAACCCACCAGGAGATGACGCCGGCGCAACTTCCCCGCTAAATTCGGCGTATCCGAAGAAGCGCTCATACAAACGTTGGATACTCCTTGTCTCGCTCGTTGTTCTGATCGTTGGTTGCGCCTTCCTGTGGCGCTATCTGTCCGGCTTTGAATCCACCGACGACGCGCAGGTAGACGCCCATCTCTACCCGGTCAGCGCCCGCATTTCCGGATATGTCGCGGAGGTGAATGTTGACGACAATCAATGGGTTGATGCAGGTTCGACGCTGGTGGAAATCGATCCCAAAGACTACGAAGTGACATTGGCGAAAGCTCAGGCAACGCTCGACACCTCGGAGGCTGCGGCAAGAAGTGAGAATATCGATGTGCCGATATCGTCTGTTGCTACATCAAGCCAATTGAAATCCACCTCCTCGGACATCCAGAACGC
>JBAWFY010000761.1:0-2444 GCA_049592335.1 Occallatibacter sp. | reverse complement strand
TTGAGCAGATCCTCCCCGCGCACCACCTCGGTGATGCGCATCGCCGCATCGTCCACTACGCAGGCGAGTTGGTAACTCGGAGTCCCGTCCCGCCGCCACGCAATGAAGTCGCCAAAGTCGCAGCCCGCCACAAACCGCTGCGGTCCCAGATTGCAGTCGACGAACTCGATGGCCTCGCCGTCGGGCACACGAAAGCGCCAGTTGATGCCTTCGGGCGAAACAATGCCCGATGGCTGCGGCGACTGGCGGTCCCTGCGAGGGCGGCAAGTGCCGGGATAAACCGGTTCGTCGTCGAGAGCATCGGCGTTGCCGCCTCGCGCATCGGATGGTGCGCCCTCATGCGGCGCACTCAGTGCCGATTCAATGTCCTTGCGCGAGCAGCGGCATGCGTACAGGGAGCCGCTGTCGAGGAGCTTGCGCCACGCCGCCGCGTACAAGTCGCGGCGCTCGCTCTGCACATAGGGCGCGCAGGGACCGCCCACGTCCGGGCCCTCCTGCCAGCGAATCCCAAGCCAGCGCAGGTCCTCGATGGCCGCATCGGCAAAGTGCGTGCGGCTGCGTTCGGTGTCCAGGTCCTCCATGCGCATCACGAGCGTTCCGCCGGCATCGCGCGCCCGCTCAAACGCCTTCCAGAAGGTGCGCGCATGGCCCACATGCAGGTAGCCGGTGGGCGAAGGGGCAAGCCGTCCGCGATAATTCTGCTTGGGCGAAGATGCGGTGCTGGACATCCTGAAGTCGAGTGTAGTCATCCGCCGCAAAGCGGTAAATGCGAGTCTTGATTCCCAAGTCCAAACCAATTGGTCGCCCATTTCGCTTCGCATAAGCCGGCAACGATGTGGAATTCCGGGACGCAATCGTATTCTTAAGCGCTCTGGACGAGAAGTCTCTTCGGATAGAACATTTGAGTAGGTGAGGGTCCATGCGCCTGAAACTCCAACTTGCAAGCGTCAACGATGTAGCCGAACTGGTGACGATGCGAACCCGCGTGAACCACGACCTGGCGAGGAGATTTGGCGAAGGATTCTGGTTGGGACGGCCTACAGAAAGTGGCGAACTGTTCCTGATGAGAATTGCGCAGGTGTACATCGTCCGGAATCGCGGCCGGATCATTGCTACGCTGGCACTTTCAAAAAGGAAGCCGTGGTCGATTGACGTGAAGCACTTTCGCGCTAACGCAAAGCCGCTGTATCTGAGGGGAATGGCCGTGGACCCTGATCGGCAACGCCAAGGGGTCGGTACACAGTGCATCGAAGAGGCGCGGCGGATTGCCAAGTCAGGCGGGTTCGAGGCGATCCGGCTCGATGCCTTCGATTGCGCCGCAGGCGCAGGCGAGTTCTATCGCAAATGCGGATTCACGGAGGTCGCGCGCATCGCATACAAGGGCGTTCCGCATATCGATCTCGAAATGGTGCTGTAAACCCGGAGCTTCGCTCGACTATTGGGATGCAGACTTCCAGCGAAGGATGGGCTTTCTCGCCGCCTGCACCTCATCCAGCCGCGATACACGAGTCGAGTGTGGCGCGGTCTTCACTAGATCCGGATTCTCTTCGGCTTCGCGCGCAATCGCCCGCATGGCTTCAACGAAAAGATCCAGCTCCTCGCGCGACTCGCTTTCCGTGGGCTCGATCATCAGCGCGCCCGGCACAATGAGCGGAAAGCTGACCGTGTAGGGATGGAAGCCGTAATCGATCAGCCGCTTGGCGATGTCGCCGGTCGTAAGCCCCTTCGCCCGTTGCCGCTTGTCGCTGAAGACCACTTCGTGCATCGAAGGGGTTTTGTACGGCAGCTCGTATACGTCTTCGAGTTTTTTGCGAATATAGTTTGCGTTCAAGACGGCGTCTTCGGTGGTCTGCCGCAGGCCATCGGGGCCATTGGCAAGGATATACGCCAGCGCGCGGATGAACATGCCGGTGTTGCCGTAGAACGCGCGCACGCGCCCGATCGACTGCGGCCGGTTGTACTCCCAGCGCAGCCGGCCAGCAAACGGCAAATGCAGCTGCGCCGTCTCGTGGGCGCCGGCGCGCGATCCGGTGGGCGACTCGAAAAACGGCGCGCGGAACAGCGGCGGGCAGCCGTCCGTAGTAGGCTCAGCGTTTGCGTCTTCCCAATCTCCCGCATCCGCGCAGTGCTCCGCACGGGTCTGGCTTCGGACGAGAATTGGGATTGGCAGGAATGGCTCGAGAAACTTCTTGCACGCCACTGGGCCCGAGCCTGGCCCGCCGCCGCCGTGCGGCGTTGAGAAGGTTTTGTGCAGGTTCAGGTGCATCACGTCCACGCCGAAATCGCCGGGCCGCACCTTGCCCACCAGCGCATTCATGTTCGCCCCGTCCATATAGAGCAGCGCGCCTTTGGCGTGCAGAATATCGGCGATCTTGTGAATCTCGCTCTCGAAAACTCCCAGTGTCGACGGGTTCGTGAGCATCAGCGCCGCGGTGTCTGCGTCC
>JBAWFY010000760.1:0-2800 GCA_049592335.1 Occallatibacter sp. | reverse complement strand
GGCGGATACGGCGCGAGCGCTTGGCGAAGACGGCGCGACGTGGCAGAGATTGATGCAGCCGGCGGTACATCACTGGCCGGAGTTTGCCGCTGACATACTGGCGCCGCCGTTGCGCGTGCCGCGGCATCCGCTGCGCATGGCGCGGTTCGGACTGAGCGCCCTCGAGTCGGCGCAGGATTTTGCGAAGAGCCGGTTTAAAAATGCGCGCACGCGAGCGGTGTTTGCGGGACTGGCGGGGCACGCGAACATGGCGCTGGACCAGCCGCTGACGGCAACGATTGGATGGATGTTTGCGATTACGGCGCACGCAGTGGGCTGGCCGATTCCGCGCGGCGGAGCTCAAGCCATTACCCATGCTCTGATCGAGTATCTCAAGTCGCTGGGCGGCGAGGTACATACCTCGCGGCGCATCGATGCGGCGGCATTCAAGGAGCTCGAAGCCGGCAGCAGATTGATACTTTTCGACACGACGCCGCAACACGTACTGGCGATTGCCGGCGACCGCGCGACGGCGCGCTACCGGAAAGCATTCGAGCGATTCCGGTACGGGCCGGGGGCGTTCAAAATCGACTACGCGCTTCGGGAGCCGGTGCCGTGGCGCGCAAAGGAATGCCGGCGGGCGATTACGGTACACCTGGGCGGGACGCTCGAAGAGATTGCCGCCTCAGAGAACGCAGTAGCGCATGACACGTGCGCGGAGCGGCCCTTTGTGCTGGCGGCGCAGCCCTCGCTTTTCGACACGACGCGCGCGCCAGAGGGCAAACATGTGCTGTGGGCATATTGTCACGTGCCAAATGGGTCGGCGTTCGACATGACGGAGCGCATCGAAGCCCAGATCGAGCGCTTCGCTCCGGGGTTTCGCGATTGCATTCTGGCGCGTCATGTTTCGACGCCGGCCGCGCTCGAACGGATGGATGCAAATCTTTTTGGCGGTGACATCGGCGGCGGAGCCATGACGCTGCGGCAGACCATCTTCCGGCCCACACTGGCGAGTTACGCAACAGGCGCGAGGCATTTGTATCTGTGCTCGGCGTCGACGCCGCCGGGCGCGGGAGTGCACGGGATGTGCGGGTACCATGCGGCACGGATGGCGCTGCGGAAAAACAGCTTCTAGCCAGGAACTGCTAGCTGCCAGCTCGTTTCTGCGAGACGTGAACGTTCCGAAAAGAATGCGGCCGCTCACCGGAGCGGTGCAATGCCTTCCCATCGCACAAGTCCCATGAGCGGCCAGCTCCCCCGGTTGAATTTTTCTATCCTCGCCCCGGTGGCACGATTGGAGCGCTTCGCCGGCGACGACCGCCGATGCTATCCGCGTGCGTAGCTTTCAAGAGCGGTGCGGCTCGGGATGGTGATCGTGCATCCGTGCTGCGCCACAAGATGGCGGTTCTTGAACGTGCTCAGGGTGCGCGTAACGGTCTCGCGGGACGCGCCGATGAACTCGCCGATCTGCTCGTGCGTGAGCGAGAAGCGGCAACGCCCCGATTGTTGCGGCTTGTGGCCGGGCTCGTCGCTCCATTCGAGCAGGAGGCGCGCCAGGCGCTCGGGCACAGAGGTTGAGAGGCCGACCATGCGCAGTTGCTCGCAGGCGGAGTTGTAAGTACGGACCATCTCGCGGGCTACGGTTTGATAGACGGCGGGATGGCGGGCGAGAAACTGCAGGAATGTGGAACGCGAGATGTGCGCGATCTTGGCCGGGTAAAGAGTGTCGGCGGTCATCTCGTACGGGTTGCCGGAGAACGCGGCCGAGAGGCCCAGCACTTCGCCCGTTTTGGCGATGCGAAGACTCAGGCGGCGGCCGTCGGCCGAGTTAATGGAGAGCTTGACCTCGCCCTCAAGAACTACGTAGATACCCGTGCACGGTTGGGTCTCAGAAAAGATCACGATGCCCGCGGGATACGCGGAGGGTGCGAGCAGGCGCTCGAAGTCGGCCAGGGCTTCGGTCGGCAATGATTTAAAAAACTCGCCTGTGCGGTAAGAAGAATGAGTCGCCTGATTCGTCGTTTCGTACGTTGTATACATTTCGAGACCTCCCTGCGGGGTGTTCGGGGTTAGGAGTTTGCGCTGGCCACGACTTCGGCAAGATATTGTGTCCAGGGCGTGCCGGCCAGAATTACGGCGCCGGTTTGCGCGTGAATGGCTTGCAGGATGCGAATTCCTTCGGCATCGGCAAAAGTTGTTTCCCTCAGATCGAGAGAGAATTTCGTTTTCGCGGCGGTGGGAGCCATTTCCTTCCAGATACGGTCAAGTTCGGCCGTCCAAGGTCCGGCGAGGCGCCCTTCGAGCTTGAGAACCACTGCATCGGGTTTTTCTTCAACGGTGATTCTGAGCACTTGCTGGCCCGTCCTTTTGGCCACGCTCTTCCTAGGGCACGTCGCGTGCCAAAGTGCTGAGGCGCAGCGGCGAACATCCTGCCCTGTTGAGATCAAAGGGGATGATTCTTGCTGAGAGAGCGGCCTTTGCGTAGAGACGAGGGTTGTGCGACGAAGTGACGATGACGGTATTTCGTCACGTGACGATGGAGCGTCGCGGCGAACCGGCGCTCACATATATTCGCTGCGCTCGATGCCTAGCTTTTTGATTTTGGAGTTGAGGGTGGTGCGCTTGAGGCCGAGGCGGTCGGCGGCGCCGCCCGGTCCGCCAATGACGCCTTTGGCTTCGCGTAAGGCGCGCAGAATGGTTTCGCGTTCAGCGGCCACGAACGTGGGATTGGCAGGCGCGGATTCGTCTTCGTCTTCTTCGGGAATGTCCTCTAGTTCGGTCAAGGGAACGTGCAGGATCGTACCGCGGGTGAGAATGACGG
>JBAWFY010000759.1:0-2298 GCA_049592335.1 Occallatibacter sp. | reverse complement strand
GCTCAGAGTTACCGTGGAGGCGCCGCTCGAGCAACTGGGGATCTCCTGCGCATTGTTTGGCGATGAGGTTAACGCACATGCGATCGAAACGGTTCCTGCGTAACCATTCGCCGTGCTCACGGTGATCGTGGATGTGGAGGGCGTCCCCGGCACGACCGTCCCCGGCGACGACGCAGCTAGCGTGAAAGTTGGGCTCACCGGGGCCTGAGGCTTGGCCGAAGCCTCGTTCGATATGCCGCTGGTTCCACCGGCGTTGACAGCGGCCACTTCATAGAAATAAGTCGTGCCGTTGGTCACGCTGGAATCAGTATAATTTGTCGTCGTTAGATTTGTGGCAATTGGCGTCGCGCTTTCGCCGCCAGAGGATGTTCCGCGATAGACGTTATAGGTCGCCGCGCCGGTCGATCCGGTCCAACTCAAACCCACGCTGGCATTGCCCGCCGTTGCCGTCAGGCTCGTGGGAGCGGCTGGTGGATTCGGCACTGAGGCTTGAATGGTGATCGTGCCGACGGTTGTTTGTGTGTATTCCGTCGAATAGTTATTGGAGAAGGCAAGGCCGACGATGTTATACGTGCCGGGCGTAGAAAACACCGCCGGATTTGACGCAGAAACTACGGACGGCGTCCACGTGAAGCTGAGTGTCTGGCTTGCGCCCGAAGCGACATTATTGGCGTTGTAGTTCGGGGCGATGCCGCCGATTACTGTGCTCCCATTGAAAATTTGCAATTCCAGATTACCGTTGGTGAGAGCTCCGCCGGTATCTTTGAATGTGGCACTGATGGTAGAGCTTCCATTTGCGTAAATCGTTGCCGGAGTGGCGCTACCGGTGATCGTGAAGGAGGGCGGAGCTGGCGCATCTACCGTGAAGGTTCCCGCCGAGGGAATTGTGGACCATACTTGGCCGCCTGAGCCAGAGACAGTCACTTCTACGGTGTAAGTTCCGACCAGCGCCGGCGTGATGGTCGGCGTGTAGGTGAGTGTCTGACCGTCGGTAAAGCTTTGCGAAGTTTCGGGAGTAGTCTGCGCTACGTTGCTGTTCGGGTCGAGAACGACAATCGAGACCGAGCCGTCGGTCATCGAATTGGCCGTGCAGGTTACCTTCACCGTGAGGGCAGTGCTGGAGCCCTGCGTAGCCGGATTCGGCGAGGCGGTGGCCGTTGCGGTAAATGTAGGACTGCTGGACAAAGGCGTAGCCGAAGCTTCGTTGGACATGCCGCTGGAGCCAGCACCATTGACGGCCTCAACTTCGTAATAATAGGTCGTGCCGTTAGTCACGGCTGTATCAACATAGGACGTCGATGTGACTCCGGTGCCAATCGGCGTGGCGCTTTCGCCGCCGGAAGTGGTTCCGCGATAGATGTCGTAACTGGTTGCTCCGCTGCTCGCTGTCCAGTTCAATGTGACCTGCGTGTTGCCGCCTGTGGCGGCCAGGCCGGTGGGCGCAGCAGGCGCTGCTGTGGCGGCCGGAATCACGAACAACGTAATGCTCTGAGACGGCACCGTAGCACTGATGGAGTTGTTCGTAACCGTCACGCTGCCAATGCTGCCGATGGAGGTCTGGGTCGCCGACGAAATCTGATATTCGCTCGCAGTACCGGTGGAGCTGAAGTTAGCCAGATTCACAGTTACCGGCGTACTGCCAGTCTGTTTGTTGATGACCATCACAGTCATTGCACCGTCGGCGGTACGCAGTGCGGCAAAGGAGGAAAGATTGTCCGGATCCGCCACCGTAGTGGAGACGCTGGTGTCTCCAAATGTTGACAGCTTGCCGTCGTAATTACGATAGATGAGAAAGGCCAGATAACTCGGCGTGAGCGTCGAGCCGTTGTAGGGACCAGTAAATGTGTTTGCGAAATCGAGGCCGTAGTAGCCGAAGATACCAAGCATATCGGCCTGCGTTCCGATACCGCTTAGAGTGTCATCCCCGCCCCAATCAGTATACTCGGTGCATCCAGTTTGCAGCCCGGGATCGTATTGCTGGATCCACTGCTGCATCAAAGGAATCCAATCGATTACCGCTCCATTCAGGCCAACCTGTCCATACCAATTCGTGTCATGATATGCCGGATCCCAGAGCTCGCGCGTATTGATTGCTTCCGATACGCTTCCGGAGTCGTCGGTGTAGCAATGAGCGCTAAGCACGTCGATGAGGTTTACGCCATTTGTCTGCTTGTAAGCGGCGAGCTGTTGCAACAGCCATGGATAGTAATAAGTATTGTTATGTGTGGCGTAGTCCGATCCAGCGCCTGTGCCATTGGCCTGATCCTTCCCGCTTTCCCACATCGCCCACCACGACCA
>JBAWFY010000758.1:0-2143 GCA_049592335.1 Occallatibacter sp. | reverse complement strand
CGCGAGCACCGTGCCCAATGCCGGTGTGTAGGTAAATTGTCCCGGCACATTCGCCGTGGCATTTAACTGTGCCGAAGTCAGCGGAGTGCTGTAACCGATGCCGGCCGGCGGCGTCCAGTTCAGCGAGGGTGTGGCCTGGTTGACTGCGATTGAAACCGTCGTGGTCGCGATTGCGTAATCCGTGGTGTCGCTCGGCGTAAAGGTGACAGTGAGTGTTGGTGTGCCGGCGGTCAGCACCGTGCCCGCAGCTGGCGAGTAGCTGAAACCTCCCGCAACTGTCGTCCCGTTGTAGCTGGCTGTCGCGTTTAACTGCGTCGCGCTCAGCGCGGCGCCATAGGTGATCGCCGCCGGCGTAGCCCACGTCACCGTTGGAGTTGCCTGCGTCACCTGCAGAGTGACCGTGGCCGTTGCCGTTGTGTAGGTTGTCTGGTCGTTCGGCGTGAACGTGACGCGCAACGTCTGCGCGCCCACGCCGGGCACGGTTCCAGAAGCCGGACTGTACGTGAAAGTTCCGGGGACACTCACGCTGTTGTAGCTTGCCGTTGCATCAAGCTGCGTTCCGCTCAGCGCCGTGCCGTAGGCGATCGCGGCCGGCGTCGGCCAGGCGATCGCCGGCGTCACCTGGCTTGAGCCGGTTCCTGTTTCCGTGAAGATGGCTGTCGCCGCAAGGCCCGCGACGCTGGCGGTTACATTCAGCGTGCCTGAGGTGCTTGGCATTGCCGCCATGCTTGCCTTACCATTCGCGTCTGTTACGGCCACGCCGCCTGAATTGAAACTGAGGCCCGTGCCGCTGAAATTCACCGCCACATTCGGCAGGGGAATATTGCCGGCATCGGTCACCAGCACTTCGAGAGAGTACGTAAAGGCCGTACCCACGGCACTGGTCTGGTTGTTGCCGGCAACGATATTGATTGCCGTCGGCGCGCCTTCGACGGTTTCTGTCAAGGTTGCTGTCGAGGAGGCATAATTCCCGTCGCCGGTATAAAGCGCTGCGATTGTGTGCGAGCCATCGGCTGCAGGCCACACGTAAGTAGCCGTGTAGGCGTTGCCATTCGGGGTTAGCGCGGACTCGCCCAGCAGCGTCGAGCCATCATAGAAATAGACCGACCCCGTCGGCAAAGCCGTGCGGCCTATGCCGGGGGTAACCGTCGCAGTAAACATCACAGCGGTGCCAGCATTTTGCGGATTCACATCCGCCGTCAGCGTGGTCGTGGTGGGAGCCGGCAGAACGGCGTAGCTTACCGCTTGCAGATTGCTGATCACCGGCGAACTGCCGATTCCCGCACTGCTGGAGATTCCTTCCCCTTCGTCCCCATAGTCGGCAAAGAGGTAGAGCGTATGCACGCCGAGGCTTTGCTGCGGGAGCATGATGGTGTACTGCGCCGGATTCTGATAGGGGGCGCCGGTCGCCGCCGCTGCGTTCCAGCTGGCCATGCTGCCGTCGTCCACCCAGTAGAAAAGATTTGCCGGCGACGGGTTAACGGCAGAAAGGCCGCTGTACGCCGGAAAATTGGTAAAGTCGCTCGTCACAGTGGCCGTGAAAGCAGGCGTGGCATTCACCGTAGTAAAGATGCTCGTTCCATTCACCGTCAGCGAGTCGCTGACGCCAGCCGCGGTGACCGCGAGCGGCACCGGTTGACTTCCGTCCACGTTGATCTCCGTTACATTGTTGCTGGCGTTATTGGCCACATAGATCCGGTTTGTCACGGGGTTCACGGCGATCGCCTGGGGATTGTCTCCAGCGCTCACCGTTGTGGTCGCGTTCGTCGCCCCATCGATTGCCGTCATATTATTTCCGTTGCCGGGATTTGCCACGTAGATCCGGTTGGTCACAGGGTTCACGGTGACTGCCTGGGGATTGTTTCCCGCGCTCACCATTGCGGTTGCAGTCGTCGCCCCATCGATCACTGTCACATTGCTGCTGTAAAAATTCGCCACATAGATCTCGTTGGTCACGGGGTTCACGGCGATGGCCAGGGGACCACTTCCCACGCTCACCGTTGTGGTTGCGGTCGTTGCACCATCGATAACCGTCACATTGCCGCTGTTTTCATTCGCCACGTAGATCTGGTTGGTCACGGGATTTACAGCAACCGCCTCGGGATTGCTACCGGCGCTTATCGTCGTTGTTGCATTCGTCGCC
>JBAWFY010000757.1:0-8382 GCA_049592335.1 Occallatibacter sp. | reverse complement strand
GGTGAAGGGCACCTGCAATCATCAGGACCACGCGGCACTGGGCGCGGCGCTGCCCGACTCGGTTCACTATTACCGCGTGCGCAAGCTCAAGGAGATGGGGTCAAACGCTTTGAGGACGGCTCATAATCCGCCGACTTCAGCACTGCTCGACGCCTGCGACGATCTGGGAATGCTGGTGCTGGACGAGACGCGCATGATGTCGTCGAATCCCGAGGGCTTGAGCCAATTTGAAAATCTCATTCGGCGCGATCGCAACCGCCCGAGCGTTTTCATGTGGTCAATGGGCAACGAAGAAGCCACGGCCAATACGGAGAAGGGCAGACAGATTCTGACAGCGATGAAAGCCGTTGCCGGGCGGCTCGACGGGACGCGTCCGGTCACCATTGCGCCGACGGGCGCCATCGGCACCGGCGGTCTTGCGGTTTGCGACGTGATCGGTTACAACTACGCGGACCCGCAGGCTGAGAGATTCCACTATGCGCATCCCAACAGGCCCATCATCGGAACCGAGACGGTGAGCGCCGTGGGAACGCGCGGCATCTACGCAACCGATTACGACAAGGGCTACGTAGCCTCGTACGATCCATACACAACCACGGGCCGCGCATCGGCGGAAGGCTGGTGGAGCTTCTGCAATGAGCGGCCGTGGCTGGCGGGCGGATTTGTGTGGACCGGGTTCGACTATCGCGGCGAACCCTCGCCGAATGGCTGGCCCAACATCAGCTCGCAGTACGGCATTCTGGATACCTGCGGATTTCCCAAGGACACGTATTACTATTACAAATCGTGGTGGACCGAGGATCCGGTGCTGCATCTGTTTCCGCACTGGAACTGGCCGGGGATGGAGGGCAAGGAGATCCCCGTGTGGGTGCATTCGAACATCGACCAGGTCGAACTATTCCTGAATGACAAGAGCCTGGGCGCGAAAGCCATGAACAAGGACTCGCACCTTGCATGGAGCGTGCGCTACGCGCCGGGAGTCCTAGAGGCACGCGGCTTCAAGGGCGGCCAGCTTGTGCTGACGGAGCGGCACGAAACTGCGGGCGAGGCGGCCACGCTCGCCCTCTATGCAGATCGCGCGGAGATTGCCGCCGATGGCGAAGACGTGGCCATGTTCACGGTCGAGGTCCGCGATGCGCACGGCCGCCCAGTTCCTATCGCCGATAATCTGGTGACGTTCAAAGTCGCCGGCTCAGGAAAACTCATCGGCGTAGGCAATGGAGACCCCACCGATCAGGATTCTGGCAAGGGGCCGTCGCGCAAGACATTCGGCGGGCTTGCGATGGCGATCCTGCAGTCCGCGAAGTGGGCTGGCGGCATTACGGTTCAAGCAACGTCTCCCGGGCTGGCGCCGGCGCAGACCACCATCTGGGCAGGCGCAGTTGCGCCGCGACCGCAAGTCGAGGCGTGGGAGCTTGAAGCGCCGCGGGGCGAGGGGATCACCGGACTGTGGAGACCCGCGCAGAACGGGGCGCTGTTGTTTGTGCTGGTCCAGGATCAAAGCACTCTGACGGGTATAGTGGAAGGCTTGGGCGGCGGTTGGGCCGGCGGCGAGGACACAGCTGCCCCAATCGCAGACGGACTGGTGCAGGGAACGATCGTCGGATTCAGCGCGGGAAGCGCCAGATTCTCCGGCCAGATCCATGGAGATACGATCGAACTGGTGCAGCTTGTGGAGTCAGGCTCACCGCCGACCCGGCCCTCGCGGCCAGTGATGGGACCAGCGCCCGACGGGTCCGATCCATCGCAAAGTCCGGTTTCCTCCGCGCCGGAACCGGAGGCGATCGTCTTGCATAGGGTCGAGCGGTAGCGGCGAGTCGCAATGTTTCCGCTGGTAGAATCCATAGTGTGCCCATGCCTGTCAAAGCACTCTATCCCGGCACCTTCGACCCGCCCACCAATGGTCATGTCGATCTGATTCTACGCGGCGCAAAGCTCTTCGATCACCTCACGGTGGCTGTTCTTCTGAATCCGGTCAAGGACCCGCTGTTCACGGTGGCAGAACGCGTGGAGATGCTCAAAGAAGCCACTGCCGAAATCGGCAACGTTTCGGTGGCGACGTTCGACGGCCTCACAGTAGAATTTGCGCGGCAAGTGGGCGCATCGGCTGTTCTGCGTGGCATCCGCGCCATCTCTGACTACGAGCATGAGTTCCAGATGGCGCTGATGAACCGCCGTCTCGCGCCGGATATCGAGACTGTCTTCCTGCAGCCGGCCGGCCGCTACTCGTTCGTCAGCTCGCGCATGGTCAAGGAAGTTTTCAGCTTTGGCGGCGACGTGAGCGGGCTGGTGCCGGCCAATGTGCTCAAGCGGCTCCAGAAGCGCATCAAGAACGGTGCAACCTGAAGGCCCAAATGTTTTAAGATTTGCGGTTCCCCGGACCTCTAAATTCGAAGCTTGGGGGCTCTGCTATTGGAGTGACGCCATATCACTCAATGCCTCAAGTGCCTGTTGTTCGGATTCGTATTGCCCCGTCCATCCATCAGAAGCATCATCACCCCCAATAAGTAGAATTCTCCATTGTGGGTGGCGGCTGTTTCCAAAATTACATAGCAGCGCATCTAGCTTCTCGGGGAGCCCTTCCACTTTATACTGGAAAGGCGTCCCGCGGCTGAGGAATTTGAAGCCGTCGGTTAAATACATAGTGGCGCGCAACTTGAGTTCCATACCGCTCATTATCCTCTCAGGGACCCACTTGTGCCAGTTACTTTGTTGAATCGCCACTCAATTGTTCAATGGTTTACGTTATTCGCTGCTTTTCGAAGTTGCTGCAATCGAACAGCGAGTTCGCCGTCTGACGTCCCTCGCAATTGATCTCGCACATAGGAGAGCGCTGCCGATATCAGAATGCTCTTGTTTCTGAAATCCTTGTAAAATTCATCCAGGCCCTCTTCTAACTGTCCGAAGCGGAGCTGAGTGTAATCGAATTGCGGATCTGGAGCCCTTCGGCATTCGTCGATAATCGCATTGCCCGGATATTTTTCTGGCAAGCTCCCTCCACTCTTTGCGGCGATGCATCGGAAAAATTCGTGATCACTTCTCGTGCCGTTAGCCTCAACGTATCCCGATATGTACCCCAATTTGAATGATTCAGACAGTCCACTCCACCAAAATCCGTTGTGAGGCGCATCTTCCGCGTAAATCGCGCCAGCGAACAACATTGCAAGGACGAAAGATGCTAACACAGCTCGTTTCGTCATTCATTTCTCCTTCCGGCTATGAGTCTACTGCGAAGGGGCCGGGAGCATTTTGCCGGCAGCAGGAAATCTGTCAAGATAGAAGTGATATGACAGTGACAGCACCCGCAAAAATCTTCGCCGATCGTATTGGGCGGATCGAAGTATCCGCGACCATGGCTGTGGCCGCCGAGGCGGCTAAACTGCGCTCCCAAGGCGCCAACCTGGTGGATTTCGGGGCCGGCGAACCCCACTTCAACACTCCGCGGCACATCAAAGACGCCGCTATCGCCGCCATCGAGGCCAATTTCACTCGCTACACCGTGGTTCCGGGCGCTCCGGACGTGCGCAAGGCGATTATCGAGCGCCATGCCTGCGACTTCGGCTCCGACTACTCGGTGGAGGAAGCGATCTTCACCACGGGCGGCAAGCTGGCCCTGTTCAACACCATTCAGATACTCATCGAGCATGGCGACGAGGTGATTTTGCCGGTTCCCTATTGGGTGAGCTTCAAGGACATCATCCAGTACGCGGGTGGCAAGGTGGTCTATCTCGAAACCAGCGAGGCCGAGGGCTTCCGGATCACCGCGGACGCAATCGAGAAGTCGATTACGCCCAGAACCAAGGCCATCATTCTGAATTCGCCATCGAATCCGGCGGGGTCGGTGGTTTCGCCTGACGATCTGGAGCGGATCGTGCATCTTGCGCACGAACGCGGTATTTTTTTGCTCTTGGATGAATGTTATGTGTACCTCAATTATGCCGGTAAGCCGGTCTCGGGTGGCTCCTTCACCTGGGCCAAAGAGCACATCGTGATTCTGGGTTCACTGTCGAAGACCTATGCGATGACGGGATGGCGCGCGGGCTACGCTCTGGCGCCTAAGCCCATCGTTGCCAACCTGAATAAGCTGCAGGGTCAGCAGACGTCGAACGCCACCAGCATCGTGCAAAAAGCGGCCATCGCGGCAGTATCGGGTTCGCAGGAGTGCGTGGCCCAGTTCCGCGCCGAGTTCATCGATTTGCGCGACTACATGCTTGCCGCGCTCGCCAAAATTCCCGGCGTCACCTGCACCAAGCCGGAGGGGGCGTTCTACGTGTACCCCAACATCTCGGCCTACCTGGGCAAGGGCGGCATCAAGACGGCCACCGAGATGGCGACGCGCCTATTGCATGAGGCGCACGTGGTTACGGTGCCAGGCGAGGCCTTCGGGACTGGCGAACACGTTCGTATCTCCTACCCCGTAACGAAGCAAAATATCGATGAAGGCACGCGTCGCATGGGCGAGTTCCTGACCGGCCTGAAGTAATCGCAGTTTGATCGACGAAAGGTGTTCGCCGCGTCGGACGCCTTCTTCTTGGCGCAGATGCCCAGAACGCAGGGATTCGCCACAGTCTCAGAAATTTCTCCGCTAGCCCTGTGCAAACGTTATCTTTGTCGGGTACGATGATTCTTCAATGTTGAACGATATCGATTTTCGTCCCGTGATCCTGGCCGGCGGCAGCGGTACCCGGTTCTGGCCCCGTTCGCGGCGCGCCCGTGCCAAGCAGGTTCTCGCCCTCGATGGCGAGCGCTCCATGATCCAGCAAACCGTGGAACGCCTGAAGCCGCTCACACCCATTGAAAAAACCTGGGTGATCACCAACGAATATCTAGCCCACGAGATCGCCGATCAGTTGCCAGGAATGCCTGCCGCGCAGATCGTGCAGGAGCCCGTTGCGCGCAATACCGCTCCGGCATGCGGACTTGCGGCTTTCCTCATTGAGCGCGAAAGTCCCGACGCGGTGCTGGGCGTCTTTCCGTCGGACCATGTAATCGGCGACGAGCCGCGCTTCCTCAAGGCTCTGCATAAGGGCATTACCGCGGCCGCGGCCGGTGAGAATATCGTGGTGCTCGGCATCGAGCCCGCGCGCGCGGAAACCGGCTATGGCTACATCGAAACCGGCGACCTGACGCGCGACGACGCCGCGCTGCACGTGCGCCGCTTCATCGAAAAGCCCAATCGCAACCGCGCCGAGGAGTTTGTGGCAGCGGGCAATTATTACTGGAACTCCGGCATCTTCCTCTGGTCGGCGCGCACGCTGGCCAACGCCGTCCGCGAGCACTTGCCTGAGACCGCGCCGCTGCTCGAATCGATCGCCGCTGCATGGGGCTCCCCGCATTTCAACGAGGTCTTCCACTCCGCGTATCCCAAGTGCGAAAACATCTCTGTCGACTATGCAGTGCTCGAACCGCGCTCCGCCAAGGGCGAGCACTTGTCAAATTTGTATTGCATCCCTGCGGAGTTTAGTTGGAACGATCTTGGCTCATGGGCCTCGCTCTATGAGTACCAGCTCGAAACCCGCATGCGCGGCGATGCCGAAGGCAACGTGACCGACACCGGCGGCCACATCACCCTCGAGGCCAACGACAATTACATCTTCAGCCCCAAAAAGTTCGTGGCTCTGGTGGGCGTCAAGAACCTTGTCGTCGTCGACACCGAGGATGCGCTGCTGATCGCGCACCGCAACCACTCGCAGGACGTAGGCAAGATCGTGAAGGAACTGGGTGTCAGCGGCCACTCCGAGCTGATCTGACGAGGTATCCGACCGATTCCCGCGCTGTACAATTCTTGCGTATCTCAGCCCACAGGTTTTGACTGAGTGGAGCAAGAAATGCCCGAAATCATCGATTATCCAACGCCGGAAAAACCGCGCGGCATGCGCTTTGCCGCTTTTTTCCTCATTGCCCTCATCCTCCTCGTCTTTCTTGGCGGACGAACCGCCATCTCTTATTGGGTCGATCTACAGTGGTTCGGATCGCTCGGCTACGCGCCCGTGTTCTGGAAGACTTTTTGGCTCGAGTGGGGAACTTTCGCGGCGTTTTCGGCCGCCACGTTTCTTGTCCTGTTCGGCGCGTTTCTCGCTCTGCGCCACGTCCATGCAAACGATCTTCCTGAGAAGTACACCATCTACTTCAACAGCCAACCCGTCGAACTGCCGGTGGCAAAATTTCTGCGCTGGGTTGCCCTAATCGGCGCGCTGGTCATCTCCGTGGCCACCGGTTTCGCCATGCAGTCGCAATGGCCCACCCTGGCGCTTTACAGGTACGCCACTGCGACGCCTGCGAATTCTGCCGATCCCATCTTTGGCCGACCGCTCGGTTTCTACCTCTTTACATTGCCGGCGTGGGATCTCGTTTCCGGCTGGTTGCTCACGCTGGCCGTGCTGGTCTCGATTCTTGCCGTGCTGTTCCTGATCGCCGCCGGCGGCGGACGTCTGCGCGGAGGCCACTTCCGCGATTCTGCTTCATCGATTTGGCGCGGCATCTCCATCGCTGCGAGCGTTCTGCTCATTGCCTTCGGCCTTCGCGAGTACGTCGGCCGCTTCGATCTCCTCTTCGAAAAACACGACATCTTCTCGGGCGCGACATACACAGACGCGCACATTACGCTCACTGGCATGTTGTGCATCAGTCTGGCGCTTTTTGTTGGCGCAGCGATCGCCTTCGCCGGTGGCCTCTTCAGGCCGCGCGTGCGCTGGCTGCTTTTGGCCGTCCTTCCCGCCATTGCCTGCTGGATTCTGACTGGCGTCGCCGGATGGTACACAACAACTTTCATCGTCGCTCCCAACCGGCTGAATCGCGAGCGGCCTTACATCGTCGACAATATCGCGCTGACGCGGCAGGCCTTCGGGCTTGACCGATTCGCCCAGCAGGAATTTCCCGCCGAGACGAGCGTGGCCGCTGCCGATCCCGAGCACAATCAGGCGACACTCGAAAATATCCGCCTGTGGGACGTGAATGCGCTACAGGATACGCTGCGCCAGTTGCAGGAGATTCGCACCTACTACGATTTTCCCGGCATCGACATCGATCGCTATCGGATCAACGGCGGGCTACGCGAGGTGATGCTTGCCGCGCGCGAGCTGAACGTGGACAAGCTGCCTGACACCAGCCGCAACTGGATCAGCGACAAGCTCATTTACACCCACGGCTACGGCATCACCATGAATCCCGTGAATGGATTCTCGGCCGAAGGCCTACCCACGCTCTATCTCTCGAACATGCCGGTGCAGAGCACTGTGCCCGGGCTCCAGGTCACGCGCCCCGAGATCTACTTCGGCGAATTAACCAACACCGACGTCTACGTGAAAACTGCCCAAAAGGAATTCAACTACTCTCAGGGCCAGAACGACAACTATTCGACCTACGAAGGCACGGGTGGCATTGTAATGGGCGGCTTTTTGCGCCGCGTGCTGCTGGCCTTCGACCGCGGCGACCTGAGCAAGGTTCCCTTCAGCGACGACATCACGGCCCAGAGCCGGCTGCTGATGCGGCGCAACGTGCGCGCGCGCATCGCAGCGCTGGCGCCGTTTCTCACCTTCGATCAGGATCCCTACATCGTGGTCGGCGACGACGGGCGCCTGCAGTGGATCATCGACGCCTATACTTCTTCATCGACGTACCCTTACTCAGCGGCAGCCAATCTCGACGGGCAATCGGTGAACTACGCGCGCAACAGCGTGAAAGCCGTCGTCGATGCCTACAACGGCACGGTCACGTTCTACATCTTCGATGCTTCCGACCCCGTTCTCGCCGCGTGGCGTGGCATCTATCCCGATCTGTTCAAGGACGCGTCGGCAATGCCCACGTGGCTGCGTGCTCACGTGCGCTATCCCGAATCGCTGCTCAGCCTGCAGGCCGACGTGTACGGCCTTTACCACATGACCAATCCCGAGGTCTTCTATAACCGCGAAGACCAGTGGAGCGTGGCCACAGAAAACGGCTCGAGCCAGAGTGGCGATCAGGCTTCCACGCCCATGAGTCCCAACTTTGTGCTCATGACGCTTCCCGGGGAATCGGGCGGTCTCGAGTTCGTGGAGATTCTTCCCTTCACGCCCATCAATCGCAATAACCTGATCGGCTGGATCGCGGCGCGCTCGGACGGCGCGGATTACGGAAAGGCTGTAGTGTTCGATTTTCCCAAGTCGCGGCTGGTCGACGGACCGCAGCAGATCGAGGCGCGCATCGATCAGAATGCACAGCTCTCCGGGCAACTCACGCTCTGGAACCAGCAGGGCTCGCACGTCATCCGCGGCAGCCTGCTGGTGATTCCCTGCGGACAGGCGCTCTTATATGCGGAGCCGATTTACCTGCAGGCCAATCAGAGCCCGATGCCGGAGTTACGGCTCGTCGTCCTGGCTCTGCAGGATCGGCTGGCCTACGGGC
>JBAWFY010000756.1:0-1839 GCA_049592335.1 Occallatibacter sp. | reverse complement strand
GTGCAGAGGGCAAGCGGCGTCAAAAACAAGCTGCTCACAATGGCCCAGGTAACATAGGCCCCGAAGACCAGGGGATTGGCAATGGTTTCGCGCACGCTGTATTTTTTGATCCACCAGGAGAGGACGGCGCCGATGGCCAGCGCGGTGATCATCGGTGCCGGCCCGGCCCACGCCACGGGATCCGTGACCAGAGAATTGATCACGACAAGTAGCGCGACGATGCCGCCCAGCGGCGTGAGCACAAGAGTGAGCACGGTGTTGGGATGCAGCTTGAAGACGTGCTTCGGCAGGGAGCGCAGGGTATAGAAAAAATCGCGCACAATGCTGCGGTGCCAGCGTAACTGCTGCTTGAAAAGCTGGCTCAGTTGAGTGGGCACGGTGGTCCAGCAGAGCGCATCGGTGTTGATGTATGTGCCGTAGCCGCGCAGAAGGGTTTGGTGAGTCAGAAAGCGGTCTTCGCCTTGATTGACGGGAATGCCGAACCAATGGCGCGCGCGAATCGCCGGCTCGATCTCGAGCAGCAGTTCGCGGCGGATAGCGAACAGGCAGCCGCTGATGCAGCAGACGCTGCGCGTCCAGTTCTCTGGAATCTTATACAGCTCGAAAGCGGCGTAGTAGACAATCGTCTGGATGGCCGTGATGACGCTCTGATTGGGATTGCGTACGCCAACGCGGCCACCCACGGAACCGACTTTCGGTTCGGAAAAACTCGCTGTCAGCTCACGCATCGCGTCGGGATGAAAGATGCAATCGGAGTCGATGGAGATGATGACTTCGGCGGTGGAATGCAGCAGGGCGTTGCAAACCGTGCGCGCTTTGCCGCAGTTTTCATCGTTGCGTCCAACGCGGATGCGGGTGCCGGAAAAATCGCGCTGCGCTTTAAGCATCCATTCGTAACTATCGTCGCCCGAGCAGTCGTCCTGGGCGATGATCTCGAATTTCTCGTTGGGGTAATTGCTCTTGCTGATGCTCTCGATGGTTTCGTAGACGGTACGGCCCTCGTTGTAACAGGGCATGAGGATGCTGACGGTCGGCTCGTAGCTATAGTCTTTGCGGATCTTTGTGGAGGGATGGGCCAGTTGAAGGATCAGACCCATCAGATACTTGCCGATGGAGATCACGAGGCAAAGAACCAGAATGAGCCACACCAGTAGCGGAGCCATGCCGTCGGTCCTCACTGAATGTTCAAAGAGATTGATCCTCAGTGCTTGCGGATAACTGGGTTCATTATACTGACGCATCAAAAAGCTCCTGGGACGCAGCATCTGAGTGCACCGGCACGCGCTCCCGATAACAAAATCGGGCGTAGAATGGTGCCATGATGTTCCGGACCGCAATCGTGCTGATGGCGCTTGCTGCGCCGGTTTTTGCGCAGCACGGCGGCCACGCCGGGTCATTCGGCGGCCGAAGCTTCGCGGGGCATGCGGGCTTTTCCGGATCTCCCGGCTTTTCAAGAAGCTTGGCTACGCCCGCGCCTGGGGTCCGCTACGGCTCGCCGTCGGCTCGGTACAACTTGCCGGCTGCTCACTACGGTGCAATGGGGCGAGCGGGTTTTCGCGGGGCTCTCCCACCGCGCTACTCGGGCTTAAGAGTTCCTTACAATTCGAGCTCACACATTCCCTATAGCGGAAACAGATTTGGCTCTGTTCGTGCTCCTTATCATCGCGCGGGTGCGGGCCGGGACGGCGACGGGAATCGCGGCCGAGACGACCGGCGGCGGTCGTTCAACAATTGGTATACCAACTACTATCCAACGTGGCTGGGATACGGATACCCCTATGTCTTCGGTTCCGGTTTCGACGACTGGGGCGATTCCGACACCTCTGGATACGACAGCTC
>JBAWFY010000755.1:0-8952 GCA_049592335.1 Occallatibacter sp. | reverse complement strand
CTCCATGCTCACGCGCGCGGTGATGGGCCACGGCTGGTTTTATTACGTCACGATCGCATCGGTGCTGCTGGTGCTGGCGCTTTCGGCCAATACCGCGTTCGCCGACTTCCCGCGCCTGACGCGCGCCATCGCGATCGACAACTACATGCCACACGTGTTTACGATTCGCGGACGGCGCCTGCTCTACTCGTGGGGCATTTACGTGCTCGTGGCGCTCACAGCGCTGCTGCTGATCATTTTCGGCGGCGTGACGGACCGATTGATTCCGCTGTATGCCATCGGCGCATTTATGGCTTTCACGCTTTCGCAGGCCGGCATGGTGATGCACTGGAAGCGAGAGGGAAAAACTCCTCTGCGTTTGACCGTGAACGCGGTGGGCGCGGTCGCCACCGGACTCACCACGCTGGTGGTGCTGGTAGCCAAGTTTGCCGAGGGCGCCTGGATCACGGTGCTGCTGATTGCGGCCATGATCCTCTTCATGCGCGCGGTGAATCGGCACTATCGACACGTGAACGACGAGATCGACCTCGACCGGCCCTTCAGCCCCGCCGAGGTGAGCCAGCCGATCATCGTCTTGCCCATCGATCGCTGGACCCGCGTCACGGAAAAGGCGCTCTCCTTCGCGCTTTCCATGTCGAGCGATATCCGCTGTGTCCACGTGCACACGCCGGAAGGCTCCGATCCGTTCTGCGACCAGTGGGATCGAGATATTGTGGCCCCGCTTCAGGCCGCGGGAAAGTGCATCCCACGGCTGATCACGCTGCAATCGCCCTTCCGCTACGTTCTGCTGCCGATCGTCAACTATGTGCTCGACGTGGAGCGCGAAAGCGAGGCCTGCAAGATCTGCGTGCTGATCCCCGAGCTTGTGGTGCGCCACTGGTGGGACGGCATGCTGCACAACCGGCGATCGGAACTGCTGAAGGTGATGCTGCTTGTGCGCGGCAATCGCCGCATCGTGGTCATCAACATTCCGTGGTATCTCGAACACGATTGAGAGGCTGCGTGCCACAGCCGGTCAGCGGCTGCAAGCCAAAGCCGGTCCGAGCGCGGCTTGCGCTTTCTTTTAAGCACGATTGCCGTCCCTAAGAACAGCATCGATCGATGATCGAACCGATGAATCTCGGGATCGAACCCGATGAATTCCAGTCGGACCCGATGAGTTTTCTGCTCCGGCCGGTTTCGTGAAAACCGGGGGTAGAGGATAGTCTATGAGGGTACCGGAAAGCGTCTGGGAGAGGCCGCCCGCGCAGCGAAACGCGGCCGCTACAAGTATGTTTCCAGACGTGGGTTGAGGAGAGTTTTTAAGTTGAAGAGAACGGTTATCTTGAGAGTTTTCTGCCTGCTGGTCCTGGCGCTTGCGCCATTGGCTGCCGCGGCACAGGTGAACCCCGATTCCGAGGGTGCGACCACGGCGGAGAGCCAGGGGCCCTTCAAATACACGGTCTACGCTGGCGGCGCTTACACTCGTATCCGGCAGGTACCCGCTTCCTATAGCGGATTGGTGGGTGGAAAAGTGTCGTTCGCTCGCAATTGGGGCAAGTACTTCATGCTCACCGGATCGGGGGACTACTACAAATTGGGGGTCGGTCATGCCGGAATCCCCAATCCCGGCCAACCGTCCGTCTACTCAGTGCTGGTCGGACCGGGTGTCCATGTGGATCTGTTCGCAGGCCTCAGCGGCCAGCTCTTCGCGGAACTTGGGATGGAGCATACCGGCAGCGAGTCCATGTCGCCCAGCAGCTCCTTTGCAGGAGGCTTTGGCGGGGGCTTGACCTACAACTTCAATCCAAGATGGGGACTGCAGCTTACCGGCGATCGTGTCGGCGCTTCCTTTCCATTGCCCGGCACAGCGCAAGAGGCGAACTCAACGCACCGCACGTGGAACGTCCGCGGAACTCTCGGCATCGTCTACCGGTTCTGAAAAGAATTGGGGCGGCGATGAAGCTCCTCTTCGCCGTCAAGGATGTGCAGGCCGGGACCGTGAGAAGCCGCTGGGCACCACGGGCGCGAATGACAGGGTTGCCACAGGCCTGGGAGAAAGGCACGGACGGAGTCATGCGAGTAAAGCCTAGCTTGTGGCACCTTCTTTGGGGAGTGCCTTTCTTTCTGGCTGGAGGAGGGTATTTCGGCTACACGCTTTACCACGGGCTCACGCACCTTACGGATTCTCTGACGCAAATTGTTGTTCCGGGCAGCGCAGAGCTGCATCTGATGCCGGGAACCTACACTGTTTTCCTCGAAGAGGAATCGGTGGTGAACGGCAAAATCTATTCCACTACGGAGTCCGTAAGTGGGTTATCGTGTCGCGTCAGTTCTGTTGAAAGTGGTACCGCAATTGCGCTCACGAAAGCCAGCATGGATACTTCATATTCGTTGGGCGCGCGGTCTGGCCATTCCGTTCTCGAATTCCCAATCCAGCGGGGTGGGAGATACAACTTCGCATGCGACTACGGTGACAATCCCAAGGGCCCCGAAGTGATTGTCGCGGTCGGATCCGGGGTTGGCGAAGCTATTTCTCTCACGGTCGTAGAAGGGCTCGCAGCGTTTTTTGGCGGCGGCGGTGCGGGCTTGATCGTAATTGTTGGCATCATCGTCATGCGCGAGCGCGAAAAGAACAGGCTGATAAGGACCGGGCAAGTGCAAATCCAGTCATAGCCGTTGACCGCCGACCTTCTAAGAAACCGTTTTCAATCGCCGCATTGGGCAGAGATATGCCTGCGGCTGTTGCCGAAACCTTCTCAGCCGCGCCGAATGTGCATAAAATCACTTTCTCCGAGGGCTCTCGCCCGGTAAACTTAAGTCATACGAAGCGAAGATCGTTTTCCCCTGGTCGCAACGAACGGCCGCATACGAGGTGCACGGCAACTGAATGGCGGATGTTTCGAGAGAGAAGGCCGGCTTCTTCAAGCAGGTGGGCCGAGCAGTCAAGCGCACCCATGAAGGCATAGCCGAGCGCGTCGGGTTCGCCCGTATGGTGGATGAGCAGGCGATTGAAGAGTTGGAAGCCGTGCTGTCGACCTCGGATATGGGCCGCGAGACGGTTCGCGTTATCCTCGAAGCGCTCGAGGAACGCGCCCGTCAGAACGCAATCAAGGACGGCCCGGAGTTGCGCGCCGCGCTGAAAGAGCAGTTGCTCGAGATCCTGACAGCTCCGGCCGAAGCCCATCCGCATCCGAAGCCACGCCCGGGCGACCCCTATGTGACCTTCCTGGTGGGCGCGAATGGCACGGGCAAAACTACCACCAGCGGCAAGCTGGCTATGTGGAATCGTGGGCGCAAGCGCTCTGTCATGCTCGCCGCCGCAGACACCTTCCGCCCCGCCGCCATCGAGCAGTTGCAGGACTGGGCGAATCGCTCGGGCGCCGAAATGTTCAAAACCCGCAAGGGAGGCGATCCGTCTGCCCTGGTCTTCGACGCGGTGGCCCATGCGCGCGCGCGCCACATCGACGAGCTGATTGTGGATACCGCCGGGCGGCTGCACACGAAAACTGCGTTGATGCACGAACTCGACAAGATGATCCACGGCGCCGCGAACGTGGTCCCCGGCGCGCCGCACGAGGTGCTGCTGGTGATGGATGCCACCACCGGGCAGAACGGCCTTCACCAGGCGCGGTTCTTTACCAAGTCCGCAGGGGTGACAGGCATCGTTCTGACCAAGCTGGACGGAACCGCCCGCGGCGGCGTTGCCGTGGCCATTGCACAGGAGCTGAATCTGCCCGTGCGCTTCATGGGCATCGGCGAGCAGATGGACGATTTCATGGAGTTCTTTCCCGAAGCCTTTGTCGATTCGCTCCTGGAAGACGAGCCGGCTGAGGAATGAGAGGGGACGAGCCGCCCGTCCGGTTATCACAAAACGTAAGCGCCGCGATTTGCGTAGCCATAACTTTTTGATTCTTAAGGTGTTCTATGGTGCGCCCGGAGAGATTCGAACTCCCGACCTACTGATTCGTAGTCAGTCGCTCTATCCAGCTGAGCTACGGGCGCACATATACGGACTTCAGATTGAAGCCGTTGAGGACCCTTTCAGATTACCAAGGTTGAAGCTATGGCGCAATGCGCGTCAGACGCCGGGAGCTGCCGGGGCCGGTGCGGGATCGGGAAGCCGTTGCATGTCTTCTTCAATCTCCAGGCCTGCATTGCGCAACAGCTTCGCGACCGCGGCGGCGTTCAGGCGCGTGGCGTCGAACTCCACGCGCACGGTACGGGTTTCGCGGTCGAAGCTGAGCTGCCGGATGCCATAGACATCGCGCGCGCGGGACAGCGCCAGCGCCACCTGCTCGGTGGGAGGAGCGGCATAGCGGTACAGAATCTCCACCGTGGTCATATGAAGAGGGTATCAGCGAGCGCTCTGTTGCGCCCGGGCTAAAGCCTGAACAGCCGCTAGAGTCCCTTGAGATAGTTGTCGATCTCGCCGCTGGTCCAATCCTGGGGGCCAACGAATTTGCGGCGGATGATGCCACTGCGGTCGATCACATACGTCTCGGGCCACATGTCGGTGTGATAGAGTTTGGCGGCGGATTCATCCGGGTCGCGCACGGTGATCAGGTCCACATGATTGCGCGCGATGTAGCGTGAGTAGGCGTCCGGATTGTCGTCGACGGAGACGGCGAGAATCACCAGGCCCGGCTCCTCGTGGTGCAGGGCCAGCAGCGATGGCATCTCCTCGAGACAGGGCATGCACCATGTGGCCCAGAAGTTCAAGAGCACCACACGGCCGCGGTAGTTGGCCAGATGCACCGTGGTTGCGCCGTCGGAGACGGTGAAGTCGGGAGCGACCTTACCGGTTTGCCCCGGATGCGCGCCGCGATTGCAGGCCGTCAGAAGAGCGACGGGCACGAGAGCAATCCATGTGAGAAAACAAGCGAACCGCACATCCTTATAATACGGAGCAAAAGGTCAGGAAGAAAACAGTGGAGCGCAATGGCGAGCGATAAGACGAAGCAATCCGAAACAGGGAAGTGGAAGCCGGTGCTCGGTCTTTCCGATGCGGCTGAGACCGGCGCTCCGCCTGTGGATTGGCGCGAATGGGCAGCTAAGACCGTTCCCGGGACGGTTTACGACCAGCCCGAGCCGTCCGAACTCATGGAGCTGACGGTCATCATTCCGGCGCGCAACGAGGAGGACTGCCTGCGCTCTTGCCTCGAATCGCTGGTCAACCAATCGGAATACATTTTCGCGCTCGGAAAAGACTGGGAACTGATTGTGGTGGACGACCACTCCACCGACCAGACTGCGGAGATTGCGCGCAGCGTTGCCGGCGTGACGGTGATGGAAGCGGAGAAGCTCGAACCGGGCCAATTGGGACGGGTATGGACGGGGAAATCGAATGCCATTTGGACTGCAGCCCGCAAGGCGCGCGGCCGTTGGCTGCTTTTTACGGATGCCGACACCATCCACGAGCCGGGCAGTTTGCGCCACGCAATGCACGAGGCGGAGCGGCACAAGGCGGGCATGCTGAGCTACTCGCCGCGGCAGATTGTTTCGGGGCTGGCGCAGCGCTCGCTCATGCCGCTTATATTTTGCGAGCTGGCGCTGGCTTACCCGCCGGCCAAGGTCACCGACCCGGCCGAACGGATCGCCGCCGCCAACGGGCAGTTTCTGCTGGTAGAGCGCGAAGCGTACCGCAAGCTCGGCGGCCATCCCAGCGTCGCCGATAAAGTGCTTGAAGACGTGGAGCTGGCAATGCTGGCCAAGCGGCGCAAGATCGGATTGAGATTTCGCTACGCGGACGACATTGTGGCCGCGCGCATGTACCGCAGCACCGCGGCGATGGTCGAGGGCTGGACCAAGAACCTGAAGCTGCTCTTCAATAATGCTCTGATGCTGGCCGTCTTCCGCGCCATTGATTTTTTTCTTCTCTTTGGACTGCCCATTCTGGCTTGTGAACTGTGGAACGCTCGGCTGGGCCCACACGGTTTGCAGTGGCTCTGCGCTGGATGGGTTCTGGCGCTCTTGTGGCTGCGCACCCTCGTCCGGTTTTACAACCGCGTGGCGAAATCGAATTTCCCGTTTCTCGATTGCGTCCTTGCGCCGCTGGGTCTGCCGCTGTTTGTGCTGCTGCTCTATCGCAGTTGGTTTCATCACCGCGTTTTGAAGCGCGTAAACTGGAAGGGGCGGAGCTACGCGAGTTGAGGCACGCCTCAAGTCTCAAGGCGCAGACCGGGGATTGGGTGAAGTGCCGAAATCGAGTGGCACAATGGCAGCACCCTCCGGTAACAGCTTGGGTATCGACGGTCTTAATATGCCATTGACGACCGCCCCAGGCGAGATTCGCCATGACCGTGCCTTTGTGCACCCACTGCTCGCAGCCGTCGCAAGGACTAAAGAATCCCCATAAACCGTCCCCGACAAATGGAGCGTCGCTGCACACCCAGCGCCCAATTGACGAATGAAGCTATGCGGGATATCCCAAGTGTTAACGGATACACTCTTTCGCAGGTCGTAGACGTCGATTTCAAATGTAGGGTAATCACCGCCTTCAGAGATGATAACGACCACACTCTTTCCATCTGAGGTAAAGCCTTCGATCCCAAATACTATGCTTCGGCCCCAAGCGCCGTCGATCGAAGAAAAGCCCCATTGCGTCGGTCCAGGTCCGATGGGCTTGCCATCCGGGCCCGTACCGGAAAAGCTGTAGTCGCTCTCGCAAAGGTGGGTGTCCTTATTGTGGTCATCTTCACTGTGCATTCGAAGGATGACCGTGAACCCAGCAGCACTTCGAAGAGGCTCCGTCTGCGAATCAAGATTGTTCTCGCAGACAACTGCCTGTTGGGGAACCGGGTGCAACAATAGTGCGAGCAGCAATGCTGGGGGGAGCATGGCATGAGTTTAGCGCGTCTCCTTAACGAGGCACAGAGCTGAAAACCAAATCTCTGAGTCGTGATTCACCGCCGAGGATCGACTCTGTACCTCTGAAGATAAAATCAAGGCAACATTACATGAAGCCGTGGCGGCCGCTTAAGCATCTAGTTCGGTGAGGTCCTGAATGATTTTCCTGACGCGGCGGGCGGTGTTTGCCGCTTCGCATTACTACTGGAACGAGAACTGGACGGAGGAAAAGAACGGTCAGGTTTTCGGCCGCTGCGCCAATCGCAATGGGCACGGGCACAATTACACGCTGGAGGTGACGGTGTCGGGCCAACCCGATCCCGTGACCGGCTTCGTCGTCGATCTGAAGTGGCTCAAGGACGTGATCGAAAGCGAAGTTCTCTCGGTGTACGACCACAGGCACCTGAATCTCGAAGTGCCGGAGTTCAAGAAGGCGATTCCTACGACGGAAAACATCGCCATCGCAGTCTGGAAGCGGCTGGAACCGGCGGTCAACAACGGAGTCGCGGGCGCAGGCGGCGCAAAACTGAGCCGGGTTCGCGTCTACGAGACGCCGGAGATCTTTGCGGAATATCGGGGTGAGGCGTGAAGGCGTATTTCGGCCGCCGGTATACGATCAGCGCCAGCCATCGGCTGCATACGGAGGAGCTGAGCGCCGAAGAAAATCGCGTGGCCTACGGAAAGTGCAACAACCCGCACGGGCATGGGCATAACTACGCAGTTGAAGTGCTGGTGGGTGGCCCGGTCAATCGAGAGACCGGAATGGTAGTGGACCTGGTGGCGCTCGATGCGGCAGTGCGCAAGCGGATTCTCGATCGCTTCGACCACGCCAACCTGAATCTCGATCCGCTGTTTCAGGATCGCGTGCCGACGACCGAGAATTTTTCGCAGGCGATTTTCGCCTTGCTGTGCGATGCGTTGCCGGAGGTCGGGCTCGAGCATGTGCGCGTGGAAGAGACGGAAAACAATTTTTTCGAATGTTCGGAGAGAGGATAACGATGGCGCAGCCGGTGATTGTGAGCAAATCCGGGGCCCCCGGCGACAGGTCTTCGTCGCAGGGGTGGAAAGCAGCACGGAAGGCAGTCGGCAGGGAGAGCGAAGGCGTGAGCGCGTTCACCACGCAGGAGATGTACCGCGAGATTCTCTCGCGCCTGGGTGAAGATCCCGATCGCGACGGCTTGCGCGCAACGCCGGAGCGCGTGGAAAAGTCGCTCGCCTTTCTGACCAAGGGCTACGATCAGGATCCCAGCGAGATCCTGCACGGAGCGCTCTTCGATGTCGATTACGACGAGATGGTGATCGTCAAGGACATTGAGATGTTTTCACTGTGCGAACACCACATGCTGCCCTTCTTCGGCAAGGTACATGTGGCCTACATCCCCAAGGGGAAGGTGACCGGCCTGAGCAAGATTCCGCGGCTCGTCGAGGTCTTTGCGCGCCGCCTGCAGGTGCAGGAGCGGCTCACGCGACAGATCGCCGACGCGATTCAGGAAGCCATTGCGCCGCAGGGCGTGGGCGTAGTGATCGAGGCGCGGCATCTGTGCATGATGATGCGTGGCATCGAGAAGCAGCATTCGTCCACGGTCACCAGCTCCATGCAGGGATGCTTCCGGCAGAAGGAAACCCGCGCCGAGTTCCTCTCGCTGGTGCGCCAGCCGAGTACAGGCTCAGTCTAAGCTGGCAAAACGCGAGCAGTTTCAAACGTATCTGGCCACGGGCATGGCCAGATACTTCCCGCTCAGCTTATGCGCCGCTGCGCGCGCGTGATCGAATCTCCTCCGGGCGGTTTGCTCGATGCGGTCGACGAGCGGCTTGTCCTCTTCGAGATGCAGAACCGCGTGCGCAATCTCTGCGAGCTGCTGCCAATCGTGCCAGTCGCCGATGCGGCGCTGGACGTCGCCGAGCGCCGCCACCAGATCGGGGTCTGCATTCTCGTCCAACTGCAGCGTGTAACGCAGAGCCTTGACCTTCAGCCGGAACTCGTGCAGATTTTCCGCGTCGAAATGTTTCCAGTCCCCAAGCTCGCGCACCACATGCATCGCAGCGCCGCGGATATTTTCTTGGTTTTGGTTTGGGTTAGTGCTGGAACGGTTTGACTTCTCGTTCTTCAGCGCCGATGAGACG
>JBAWFY010000754.1:0-3569 GCA_049592335.1 Occallatibacter sp. | reverse complement strand
CGGGAAGTTCAGTCCGCGCCCTGATGGAGTGGGAATTGAGATATTCAGATTGACTGCGCCGTTTTCCGGATTTACCGTTTCGTTGAGCATCTTAATGTAGTCATGCCCGACTCCAGGTACTGGCGAGGCGATCGTATCGCTGGGAGCGGTGAGCTGAAGAGCCGGAGCAGTGATTGTCTGCTGAGCAGCACCAGTTGCCACACAGAGTGCGAGCATCCCAGCCAGGAGACCGCAGAATCTGCTCAATTCCGGTTTAGTCGCAAGCACACGCCCGCAGGGCTTTTCAGCGCGTTCCGTTGCTACAGTTTGTATCAGAGAGAGAATGGAACGACACTGCATTTCCAGGGTAGAAGCGGAGATCTTCACAAGTGTGCGCACAGTTTGCCTCGTGATTATTAGGAATCGTGACGCTGCGACAGCAGCGGTCTGGCAATGGCCATCGCTCGGAATCAGGAGCCTTCCAGATACACTCAGCCGCCATGATCTGGTCGGTTCCGAACCGTTTTCCGTCTGATTAGCCTGCGCAAAACCCGGGGAAAATGCCTCACGTTCGGCAAAATGCCCGGATTAAGGATTTCAATTTGAGCCTTAGCAGCGTCCCCCGATCACCGGCGAAGTAAGATCTTGCCGATGCCCGATTACCCGAAACACAGCTGTACCTGGCGGTGTCCAGGCCGCGAGAAGCCGCACAGAAATGGGAAAAACGCGATGCGTTGGAGTGTTTGCAGAATTACACAACCAAGCATGAGCGAAAGCTGCAACTTGATCTCTCTAAGACTGTGTGGGACCCGTTGGAGTGATTCTCTTGCGCCAAGGCTAGATACGGAACCCGTTTAAAGTCAAGTGAAAAAGTTTGCGCATCATTTCGATATGCGGAGCGAGTCTCACATTGACGGCGAAAACCTGACAGAGCGCCTGCTCGTAAAGCTGTTGTATGACAAGAACTTCGATGCACTCCAAAGAAACCTGAGCCGTCACAGAGCCGTCTCCCATAGGTCACACAGAACTCATTGAATGGCAGCAAGCGGTGCAGGCCGCTTCTAATCGAAGCAGGAGGGAACTGGATTCCACGCCAGATGCATACATCGACTGCCCGGAGCTACGGGCAAGACAATCCCCTCACTTGGCATTCATCGGGACACGGGCGAGGGGACGAACGCCTAGATCGAACTGATAGATGGACCAGCTTCATCTGCTACGTCGCGGTCCGTCCGGAAGTAGAAGCATCCTTATAAGGGTGGCGCCGGAGCCCCAAAATCCTCCGCGCGTACACGTTTTAGGCGAATCGAACCTATAAAAGCTGGTCGTTATTCTCGGGAGGTATAACGCCATTCCTAACTTTCATTGGACGCGGCCCTGATTCCGACATAACTTTGCGCCATGGCTGACGCTGAAGTCAGCGGAGGTGCAAAGTGAATCGATTCCGCCGTCCTTTCCGACCCGATGCGATCCGCAATCGGTTGCCCGTTCCAGCCGGTTTTCGCCGGGCACGACCCTTCCTGAAAAACACCCTCCTTTCGGCTATCCGCGCGATTGCCCCTGCCCTTCTTGCGCTCTCTTTAACGAGCGTAGGCCATACCCAGGGAACGATGGACTTCTCCGGGGCGACTACGCTGATGACGACATTCAAGACCTTCGCCATTTATGCGGGAGCAGTCATCTGTTTCGGCGGCCTGATCTTCGCCGGAATACGCATGATGTCGGGAAGGTTCCAGGACGCCATTCCGGGCCTCTTCGGCGCGCTGTTCGGCGCCGCCGTGCTGGGCTGGGGCGCCGGCTGGATTGGCTCGCTCACCGGACAGGCGATGCAGTAGGTGACGGCCATGACCAAACGGGGAGAGCCGCTACCAATCAACCAGGCGCTGAATCGACCGAGGGCCAAGCTGGGCCTCGATCTCACAGCATGGATGACGATCCTATTCGTCTCGGTAACGGTTTTCCTCGTTGGGTTCCGCATCGTTGCGCTTATCAGTTTTCCCACGATGATCGGAGCTGCTTGGCTGATCGTCCACAAACATCCCAAGATGTTCGAACTTTGGGGCCTGAGCCTCAGTCAGAAGAGCTACTATGACCCGCGTAAACAATGAGCAAGTGAAATACACCCCGTGGTTCGCCAAGGCTGGAGCCGCGTGCTCGATTGTGCCGATTGCCCGCTTCGTCAACGAGCGGATTTTCGCTCTCAAGGGCGGGGGCTACGGGTGCCTGTTCTCGCTCACCGGTATCGACGAAGAAGGGCTGACCGATCGGGAGCTTGAGGCACAGATGCGCTCGATTGAAGGCGCGTTGCGCGGACTGCCGGAAGGGGCCTGTTTGTACCAATACACGCGCATACGGTCCGGCTGCGATCTGCCGAGGAAAGCCGACTACGCAAATCCTGTCACGCAAGTCTTCGTAGACGACCGTTTGGCATTCCTCGAAAAGACGGCAGGCTTTCGCCGCATCGATCTGCACTGGTGCCTGACGCTGGAGCCGCCCAAGGTGACGGCGTTCACAAGCAAGCCCAAAGAACATGCCACCGACACCACGCGGATGCTGGCCGACCTTGAGAAGACAGCCACGTTGCTTGAAGGGCACCTCGGCGGGTCACTCGGATTGAAGCTGCTCGAAAAGAACGCCGTCTATCAGTTCTTCAGCTATCTTTTCAACCTCGAAGAGTGGGCAGCACTGGGAAACTTGACCTCCGATGAGGGCGTGGACCGCCAGATCGTGAAAAGCCCCGTGGCCTGGCATAGCGACCACCTCACCATCGGGCGGCGATATGTCCAGATGTATTCGCTTAAGACCACGCCGGAGGCGTCGCGGCCCTACCTGTTTTCGGGATTGATGTCGCTCGATTGCGACAGCATTCTCTGTACGACGTGGCGGCCAATGTCCACCGCCGCCGCGCGCAGCGAGATTGACGCCCAGGAGAAGTTCATCTCGTTCTTCAAAGTCGGAGTTCTGACGCGCGTCATGAGCGGGCACGATTTCGCCTCGCTCGAAACCGGCGCCGGAGCACGCGCCGCGAATACCCAGGTTGACGATTTGGGCGAAGTCATCCGCTCGCTCGACAAGAAAGCGCAGGGCGAATTCTCGCTCCGTTTCCTTGTGGCTGCGCGCAGTGTGGACGAGCTGCGTGCCATTGCGCCCGCCGTGCATCGCGTCTTCGTCGATGCGCGGGCGCAAGTGATGGAAGAGACGCTGGGCAACTTGTCGGCGTTCTACGCCATGTTCCCCGGCAACAACAAATTCAACGTCTTTCCGATGTGGCTCGCGGAGGACCATCACGCGCGCCTATCGTCTGTCTTCGCTCCGAATCTCGGCCATCCGTACTCTGAAGACCTCGATAACGAGTATCTGAATGTCTTCGAGACACGCACGTGGACGCCGTTCTTTCAGGATGCTTATGTGGACGGCGTGCGGGTCATGCTCATCCTCGGGCCGACCGGCACCGGCAAAAGCGTTCACGGCAACATGGCGATTGCCCACGAGCAGAAGTACGACGGGTTTACTTACATCTTCGATATTGGCGGCAGCTACGAAAGTGTCGTCGAGCTGTATGGCGGCCGCGTGGACCGCATCGGCAAGGA
>JBAWFY010000753.1:0-5075 GCA_049592335.1 Occallatibacter sp. | reverse complement strand
GTTGACGATCACCGGAACCAACTTTTCAACGAGCGGCAACCTGGTCCAGGATCCAATCGCTTCCGCGAGCGCCACGGGAACCCTCGCCTTCGATGCCAACGGCAATCTCAGCAGTCCGGCCACGAATGTCAGCGGAATCACCTTTGCCGGGCTTTCCGACGGCGCCGCGGCATTGAACCTGACCTGGAATCTCTATGGCGCGAACGGCACAAGCAATGTCAGCCAGACCGCGTCTGCCTCTTCCACCTCGTCGACCGATCAGAACGGGTATACCACCGGAAATTACCAGAGCTTCAGCATCGGCTCCGACGGCACAATCTCGGTGTCGTACTCGAATGGCCAGAATCAGAACGTGGGTCAGATCGCCATTGCCACGGTCAGCAACGAACAGGGATTAGTGGACCTGGGCTCAACCGAATACGCAACCACCAGCGCCTCGGGCGCGGCTACGGTGGGAGTTGCCGGAACAGGCGGACGCGGCGCGCTCGAGGGCAGTTCTCTCGAGGCCTCGAACGTGAACATCTCTACCGAATTTTCCGATCTGATTGTCGCCCAGCGAGCCTTTGAGGCCAACGCCAAATCCGTGACGACCTTCGATCAGGTGACCCAGGACGCGATCAACATGGTTCATTGAGTTCCCCCCGCTTCGACCTGGGGCTCTTGATTCCTCCAAGGCGAGAGTTGCAGCGCTTAAGGGCGGCCTAACCGGCCGCCCTATTCTTTTGCCCGCGTGCAATGGCTCGGGTCGCAATCTCAACGAACAGTCCCTTGGCGAATGCCAAAATGTTCTCCCCAGCATCGGCAATAACGGCTTCGGTCCAGTGCTTTCGCCCCTCGCTGCTCACCACGCGCCCCTCCAGGCGAAGGCGCACGCCGCTCGGAACCGGACGGCGGAACTCGACCTCCATCTTTGCCGTGACCGACGTGTAGCCGAGGGCGCGCACAGCTTTGCTCATTGCCTCATCGAGTAGCGTGGCGATGATGCCTCCGTGCAGGAAGCCAGGGTGGCCTTCAAAGTCCCTGGAAACCTCCGGCAGGCTCACGACGGTGCCATCCTCGGCAAGCATGAACTCTAAACGCAATCCGTTTTGATTAGCGGGCCCGCATCCAAAGCAGCGGTTGTCGGCAGAGTGTGTGAGCGGCTTGAGCTGTTCGTCAACGTGAAGCTGCATGAAGTCAGCATAGCTTGCTGGGCGTTGCATCCCATGGAGTGCGTGCCGCGCGCGGGGAACGAAGTGAGAATGAGAGCAGAGAACCCGTTGCTTCCGATCTCTTGACCTCACTGCCTGACGCCGCTCAGACTGAGAGTGCTGAGTCTTTCCGATCCGCCTGGAGAGATTGTTAGTTCGCGATGGAATCAAGTCGCGAGTAAGTCGCAACCGATCACGCCTGAACCGACCAAACAGAAAGAAGGTCTCCTGAAACTTAGCCAGCGAGCAATCGTTTGCGTAGCGGCTGCGACGGTCTTGGCCGGCTGCCGTGGCGCTCCGCAACTGACGCCCCAGCAAGCCGAGGGAAAACACTTGTACGACGTCGGCTGCGCGCACTGCCACGAAGAGAACGATCTGCATCTCAAAAAAGTTCCGCCGAGCCTGCACGGCCTTTTCGACCACACGTCGCTGCCCGATGGAGCGCCGGTAAGCGACACGGAAGTCGAGCGCATTCTGGTTTCGGGCAAGGGAACGATGCCCTCATTTGCGTACCAGATGTCGAGGCAGCAGATGGAAGCCGTGATTTCTTATCTCCACACAGGACTTCGCGATCAAAGCAGTCACTGAAAAAGCTGATCGGAAGCAGGGAGTCAGTTTGTGCTTTGGGTTGCTCATTGCGTAACCCGCGAGCCAACTTTTCGGCAAAACTTGAATCAACGTATACTGGGGGTCTATGGCGACCGAAAAGACATTCTATTTGGAGACCTTCGGCTGCCAGATGAATGCCCATGACTCCGAAAAGGTGATAGGCACTCTGCGCCAGCAGGGCTATCGCCAGGTCGAGTCTGAGGAAGACGCTGGGTTGATCCTCTACAACACGTGTTCCATTCGCGATAAGGCGGAGCAGAAAGTCTTCAACCGCCTGAACGACTACAAGAAGCTCTATAAGGAAGGCAAGCGCTTTGCTGTGCTCGGCTGTGTAGCCCAGCAGGAGGGCGAAAAGATCTTTGATCGCGCCCCTTACGTGTCGATGGTGTCGGGCTCAGCCTCTTATCGCAAACTGCCTGAAATGTTGACGCGGCTGGAGGCGGGCGAGCACCGCATCACGGGCCTTGACGACCGGCAAACCGAGGAAACCTTCGAGACCGAGTTCACGGCTCGCCAGAATCCTTATCGCGCCTACATCACGATCATCGAGGGGTGCGATAAGTTCTGTTCCTACTGCGTGGTACCTTACACACGCGGCAAGGAGCGCAGCCGGAGTTCGTCGTCAGTTCTCGAGGAGGCGCGGCGCATCGCCGATCTCGGCTATACCGAGATTCAGCTTCTGGGCCAGAACGTGAACAGCTACCGCGATCCTGAGGGCAAGTCGAGCTTTGCCGAACTGCTTGCGGCCGTGGGCGAGGTTCCGGGCATCCGGCGGGTACGTTTTACGACCAGCCACCCGCGCGACTTTACGCGCGACATCGTCGATGTGATCGACAGCGTGCCCACGCTTTGCGACCATGTGCACCTGCCGGTACAGTCCGGCTCAAAAAGGGTATTGGCAGCGATGGCGCGCGAGTACACGCCGGAGTGGTACTTGGAACGGATCGCGTGGATCAAGGCAGCCAGGCGGCCGATCTCGCTTTCCACAGACATCATCGTTGGCTTTCCGGGCGAGACGTCGGACGATTTCATTGCCACCATGAATCTGCTGGCCGAGGTGCAGTACGATTGCGTCTTCGCGTTCAAGTACTCGGCGCGGCCCAATACGCCGTCGCTGGTCATGATCGATTCGGTCCCCGAAGGCGAGAAGTCGAGCCGGCTTCAAGTCCTGCTTGAGAGGCAACGAGAGATTCAAAGGGCCAATTATTCCAGGCAGATCGGGGAAGTTCTTGAGGTGATGGTAGAGGGGGCCAATCCTGCTCGCGGGCAAATTGCCGGGCGCAGCAGCCAGAATAAGTCCGTCAATGTTGATTGGTCGCAGCCCATTGCTCCAGCGCCGGGCAGCTATCTTCGCGTCAAAATAACCGGAGCGTTTCCCAACAGTCTTGTCGGCCAGGCCGTCTAAAATTCCAGGTGGGTTTCGAGAGGGAACTGATGGACATAGAAGTTCGCATTCGCGGCCTGATGATGGACCCGGCGACCAACATGCCGATCGTGGTGCTCAAGGACGTGGCATCCGACGCGGTCATGCCCATCTGGGTGGGCATCTTCGAGGCCAACGCCATTGCCCTCGAGATCGAGAAGATGACGGCTTCGCGGCCCATGACGCACGATCTTGCCAGAAACTTGATTCGTGGCTTTAATGCGCAGCTGCAAAAGGTTGTGATAACAGAACTTAAAGAAGATACATTCTACGCCGTTCTCTGGATGCAGCAGGGCGAGGAGCCGGTCGCGATCGATGCGCGCCCCTCGGACGCGATCGCCCTCGCATTGCGCGCCGATTGTCCAATCTACGTTGCGGAAAAGGTGATGGAAACCGCCAAGCTCAACACCACTGGCCCGCCGGAAGGGCCAACGGCGGAACAGTTGCGCGGCTGGCTCGAAGGTCTGAACGACGAGGATCTCGGCCGCTATAAGATGTGATCCAGCCACAGCCGCCAAAACTCCGCGGCCGCTTTTTCTAAAGCAGGCGCATGTGTGTGCCCATCGTCTCGTAGTTCTCTGATGCCAATACCGTTAGCACGCAGCTCGCAGATATGGCCCACATACCAGCGCTCCAGACCCCGCTCAGTCACTTCCGGGTGAAATTGCAGGGCAAGGGCGAAGTGTTCTAACGTAAATGCCTGATTCTGGTAGAGATTTGTACTCGCTAGAAGCTTGGCTCCGTCAGACAGAGCGAATGTATCCCCATGCCAGTGCAGTACGGCCAGATTATCGGCGAGAAGCGGCGCAAACCATTCTGGTGCAGGCGAGCCGGGCACGGACATAAGAGGGAACCAGCCGATCTCGGGTCCGCGACCTCCGGGATAAACCTGGGCGCCTAATGCCGCCGCCATTAACTGTGCGCCGAGACAAATCCCCAGGGTAGGCTTGCGGGCAGCGAGCCTTTGCCGGACGACCTCAATCTCAGAAGTGAGGAAGGGATAGTCGTCGGCCTCGTACACGCCGATTGGACCGCCCATGATCACGAGGAGGTCGGCGCGTTGAATCTCCGGCATGGGGAACTGAGCTGTGGCGACATCGACGGTCGTGATCGTGAACCCCCGCCGAAGGAGTTCCGGTTCAAGAGAACCGATATCCTCGAAAGGGAGGTGGGTGAGAACGATGGCTTGTAACTTCTTTGAGGGCATAGGATTGAAGGGTTTTCTCGCTCAGGGCTTCAGTATACAGAATATCCGTTATCGGACATTCTGGAACTGCTTGATCTAAATACAATCCTACCCGCGGTACTAATGCGCTTGCGCCACGAACAGCGTGATCGACATCGCCGGAAAGACCTGGCCTTTCAGGCTGGCTGTCTTCTGCTTCTTCGATATTCGGGTAAGCTTGGCATCTGGCAGCGATCGAATCTGTTTGAGGTCTGCGTTGCTGTATTGAAACACCTTGACCGGCTTGGCCAGCTTGATCTGCTCGAGGGCGACGTCCGATTGCAAATCTTCAAAGGTCTTGTTGACGATGATCGCCGTGACCGCGTGGTCGGTGCTGCGGAACGCGGCATAAATTGCCAGCTTACCCTGGTCGCTGCTTGTGGCCGGAAGGCTCGTGTCGCCGAACGCGCCGCCGGCATCGTCGTAATTGCGGAAGATCTTGAACGCGAACATCGATGGCGATCCCAGCTCCGGCGCGCCCCAGAGCGCGCCCAGGTCGAGGCCCTCGCGCCCGAAGATTCCCAGAATGTCTGCCTGCGCCACCGCTCCGCTGATGTGCTCCTGCCCGCCCCAGTTGTACTCCGAGATCGCCGTCTTGGTGCCGGGGTAGTCGTTGGCCACCCACCCC
>JBAWFY010000752.1:0-2650 GCA_049592335.1 Occallatibacter sp. | reverse complement strand
ACACTAAGGTCAATGTGCAGTTCCTACAGGACTCCCTTGCTAGCTTGATCTGGCCCTGCAGGAAAAATGGAGACGTGAAAGGAGAACGACTAAATCTGCTCCTGCCACTCGGAAAAATGAAATTGGAGATATTCGGCTGCGACCTCTTTTTTTCACAACCTGTTCCGCAAGTCAAGATAAAATTTATCCGCGTGGTGCAAATCACAGGCAGGTAACCACCCTATTTACTTAATCGTTACTACAGCTACCCCCGCGCAATCGTCTTTGTGCGCGCATATCGGAGATCCTCTGCCCACCGCAAAACGTGGCCGATTCTGGAACGTCGACCCCGGCTGGTTGCGCGGAGCGGTTCGGGTTCTCTTTCGTAGAGTATCGATGAACGCACAACTCTGATCGAAGCCAAGTTTCCCCTTGCCGCTAAGGTGGAGCGGCGCATCATGATTGGCGCAGAATCGTTGTTGCAGAAAACGTTTCAGGGAGCGACTCGTTTTCGCGAGCGTTCGGCAAGTGCGCTTTAGTGCGAATTCATCCCGTAGCGCAGAGGAGTGCAAAGAGGAGAATTGCTGTGGATTCAACAAATAAACTTCTTGGAATCAACAGGTAAGAATCCCTGGGGGCAGCCAAACCGCACTTCTCCTCATCTCCCCGAACTGCCCCGTCCAATCAAATACCCATTTAAGACTGATGATGGCGATTCTGGATTACAGGGCAATGCTCTCATCGATGGAATCACGGTTGGCGTGCGGGCGAAATCGGCATCAAAGAAAGAGTACGCCCAAGAACGCTCCAGATACTCGGAGCAGGAATCGAGGCCTTGTGGCCGAATCCATCCGTCCCCCCTTTCTCCACGCATCCCAGCCCAACGGAACCATCTCTTCCATTTGCCGTCGGTGCCTGAGGACTATCGCAAGCAAACCTGACAAAATCGATCTACGGAAGCTTGAAGACGCTCACACCTGCCTGGACCTGAGCTTGCGCGGGATGTTTTACCCAGATAGCCCGAAAACCGCGCAGAATTGATCGCTCGCATCATCCGGGCGGATGCTCATGGTCAATCGACATCAATCGGCGCGTCGGCGTAACCGAGCAGTGTGAAAGCCGCGCCGGTACGAGTCCTTGCCGGGACGAGTCGTAGAAATGAGCGTAGAGTTGTGGGTATGGCCGATACCACGGAAACGACGCGAAGGATGCTGTTACCCTCGAAGGGATCTCCAAATTGGAAATGCTCCGATTGCGCCTGGTCGCAACCGTTTGTGGCGCGGCTTGAATTGACACCGGATGTGCCGTCCAAAGCGATAGGCGACGCCTTCACTCGGCACAAATGCACCGAACATCGGCATCCCAAATGGGCTCGATCGATCCCTTAAGGCGTTTTGCATACGCCGGACATTTGTACAGGATGTGAAGCCGCACACCAGGCAAATGCAAGATCATGCTACACTGGTGTTGCGCTCAGTGATTTGGTCGTGAGCGGCTTTTTGCCTTCCTGAAGGCAATCCAGCCTTGCACAGATTTCCCCAAGCCCCTACAGCGTAGCCCTTGAGTTTCCTTTTTGGAACACGCATGATGTGTGCGTCGACAAGGGCGCCGATCGGCAACGCGCCGAAAGGCGTTTCGTGTAGCGTGGGTCAGTTCCGTGGCGCAGGCATAGTTTGATTGTCCGCAGCCAGTCCCAGAGGTATTCGGTTCTTCCTTGCGCATATTCAAAGAAGGCTCGCGCCCGTGAATGGGTCTGCGCGTCTTAATGTCCGGTTCCGTTTGCAGTGCCTCCATGAAATCGTGGCGCCCGGAACCCTTAGAAAGATTGTCTATTTTGACGACTCGCTTTTCCCAGTTTTCTCTTTCCGATGCCTTGATGGCACGGCTCAACACAAACAAATTCGAAACCCCGACGCCGGTGCAGGCAGCAGCAATTCCTCCCGCGCTCGAAGGCCGCGATGTGCTGGCTACCGCGCAGACCGGAACCGGCAAGACCCTCAGTTTCCTGATTCCGATCGTTGAAATGCTCCAGAGGCCGCATTCGCAGAGAATGGAAGGGCTTGGAGCGCAGGCGCTCATACTGCTGCCCACCCGCGAACTGGCTATGCAGGTCGAGCAGGCCTTCATGGCGGTCCGGCCCAGCGCAGTTTATTCGGCGGCGCTGGTAGTCGGCGGCATGAATGAACGGCCGCAGACCGAAGCTCTTCGCCGTGGCGTCCGCGTCATCGTCGCCACGCCCGGCCGCCTCGAGGACTATCTCAAACGCCGCCTCGTTCGCCTCGACCAGATAAAGATCCTGGTGCTGGATGAAGTGGACCGGATGCTCGATATGGGCTTCCAGCCTGTCATTCATCGCATTGCCGCCGCGTTGCCGGCCGTACGGCAAACGCTATGCTACTCGGCTACCCTCGAGGGCAAGGTCAGGGATGTCGCGCGAAATTATCTCAACGATCCGGTCCGCATCGAGGTCGGCACGTTGGCCAAGCCGGCGGAGAACGTCGAACTGCGTGCCTTCAGCGTGGATGCGGACAAAAAGCAGGAGCTTCTTGAACACTTGCTCGGCGTCGAGAAGGGCAGCTTTCTGGTCTTTGTGCGCACCAAACATGGCGCCGACCGGGTGGCGCGGCGTTTGGCTCGCTCCGGCCATGCGGCGATCCAGATTCATGGGGAC
>JBAWFY010000751.1:0-2690 GCA_049592335.1 Occallatibacter sp. | reverse complement strand
GAAGTCAGCAGCGCCGCCATGAACTCCACCGGGTAGTGCGTCTTTAAATATGCCGTCTGGTAGGCCACCCATGCGTACGCGGCCGAGTGCGACTTGTTGAATCCGTAACCGGAGAACTTCTCCATTTGATCGAAGATTTCATCGACGGCAGCTCGCGGATGGCCGAGGGCCGCGGCTCCGGATTGGAATCTCTCCCGCTGTTCCGCCATGGCCTGCGCGTTTTTCTTTCCCATCGCGCGCCGCAGCAGATCGGCTTCGCCGAGCGAGTAGCTCGCCAGCACATTCGCGATCCGCATCACCTGTTCCTGATACACGATCACGCCGAGGGAGTCCTTCAAAATCGCTTCGAGGGGTGGCAACAGGTATTCCACCTTGCGCCGTCCCCATTTGCGCTCGATGAAGTCGTCGATCATGTCCATCGGCCCGGGGCGGAACAGCGCGTTCAACTGCGTCAGCTCTTCCACCGTATCCGGTTTGTAGCGCCGCAAAATGTCGCGCATGCCGCCCGATTCAAACTGGAACACGCCGGAAGTCAGAGCCGTGTGAAACACGCGCTTGAACGTCTCCGGATCGTCGATGGGAATCATCTCGATATCGAGTTTTTCGCCACGCGTCTCCTCGATCAGTCTTACGGCGTCGCTGATCACCGTGAGAGTCGTCAGGCCCAGGAAGTCCATCTTCAGCAGGCCCATCTTCTCCACGGCCTTCATGTCGTACGCAGTGACGATTTCATCGTTCTTGGTGCGGTTCAGCGGCACCAAATTGATCAGCGGCTCTGGCGCAATTACCACCGCGGAGGCGTGTACGCCTGCGCCGCGCACCAGGCCCTCGAGCTTCTTGGCCGTGTCGAGCAGTTCGCGAATCTGCTTATCGTTGTCGTACACCTTTCGCAGATCGGGCACTTCTTCTAGGGCTCTGTCCAGCGTCATGCCCACCGTCGCCGGCACCAGCTTCGCGATGCGGTCCACGTCGCCGTACGGCATATCCAGCGCGCGTCCGCAATCCTTGATTGACGCCTTCGCCGCCATCGTATTAAACGTGATAATCTGCGCCACCTGCTCGCGGCCGTACTTGCGTGTCACGTAGTCGATCACTTCGCCGCGCCGGTTCATGCAAAAGTCCACGTCGATATCCGGCATGGTCACGCGTTCGGGATTCAGAAAACGCTCGAAGAGGAGCACATTCTGCATGGGATCGATGTTGGTGATCTCCATGACGTACGCGACCAGCGAGCCTGTCGCCGATCCCCGCCCCGGGCCCACCGGAATTCCATGGTCGCGGGCGTACTTGATGAAGTCCCATACGATCAGGAAGTATCCCGAGTAACTCATCTTCTTAATTACGTCGATCTCATAACTGAGCCGCGCTTCATACTCTTCCGGCGTCGACCGGCGGGTTCCACGCAGCTCTAACAACCGCACGGCCGTATCGAGCCGCTTCTTCATTCCTGCGCGGCACACCTCTTCGAAGTAGCTGTCGATAGTGTGCCCCTGCGGCACGGCAAACTCGGGGAAGGGATTGTCGACCTTGTGCAGCTTCAGGTTGCAGCGCTCGGCAATTTCCATCGTCCGCGAAACCACGGCAGGTGATTCCTTGAACACCGCCGCCATTTCGTCCGCGCCCTTCACAAAAAACTGGTCCGAATCGAACTTGAATCGGTTGTTCTGGTGAATCTTGGCGCCCGTCTGTACGCACAGCATCACGTCGTGAGCGTGCGAGTCCTCGCCACACAAATAATGCGAGTCGTTCGTCGCTACTAGCGGAATCCCAAGTTCCTTTTCCAGCCGAAACAGGTCGGCACGGATCTTCTTCTCCTGCTCCAATCCCTGGTCCTGAATCTCGAGGTAGAAGTTCCCCTTGCCGAAGATATCCTGGTATTGTTGCGCGACCGCAGCGGCTCCCGCGTAATTGTTTCCTTCCAGCGCTTCGCAAAGTTCGCCAGAGAGGCACCCGGAAAACCCAATCAACCACTTCGCGTTCTCTGCCAGATACTTTTTGCTCACCCGCGGTTTGCGATAGAAGCCATTAAGGCTCGCTTCTGAAGTGAGCCGGATCAGGTTCCGGTAGCCCTCCTCGTTCTCGGCCAGCACCAGCAAGTGGTTGTATTCGGACTCGCGCGGTGCGCCCGGCGAAACCCCGTTCTCGCCAGCCTGTCTCGACGCCTCCGCGCGATGATCCTCCGCTTTGCACACATAAAGCTCACAGCCCAGGATCGGCTTCACGCCTTTGGATTTAGCGGCATCGAAAAAATGCACCGCTCCATAGATGTTCCCGTGGTCGGTCATCGCCACGGACTTCTGCCCCAACGCCGCCACGCGGTCCACAAGCTTAGTAATGTCGCAAGCCCCGTCGAGCAACGAATATTCGGTATGCAGATGCAGATGCGTAAATTCGGTCATAGCTAGATTGATTCTAGCGGCGGAGCACTTTGGATATCGCTCCCAATGTCCGGTTGAAATCCCGCCCAATTGAGGAAAAGAGGAGTCTTTATTTGCCGCCCGCGGCTGGAGTCAGAACGGCGTCCCGCCCGATGTCGATTCTCAACCGCCTCGGCACGGGGTTGAAGTACAGGTAAGCCTGAGACGCGGGAATCCCTCGTCGTTTATTGAGCAAGCATTTTCATCCCGGTCGAAGCGAAATCGAGCGCCCCATCCTGACGCTTTTTGCGAGGAAAACGATCGCGGCAAGGG
>JBAWFY010000750.1:0-3532 GCA_049592335.1 Occallatibacter sp. | reverse complement strand
CAGGGTCCCTGCTGGTCGATGGTGAAGTTGTAGTTGTAAGTGACCGGCATGTGGTTGTCTGTGGGATCCATGGCAGAGACATTGAAGGGCGTAATGGATGTGGGATTGGTGGAATAGGCACCGCAGTTCACGTCGTTGCTCTTGGTGGTGTAGATCTGGGCGAAAGTGCAGGTGATGGAGCTGGGATTGCTGTAGGTCTGGAGGCCGATCCCTGTCGTGAGCCCGACGGCGTAGTTGGCCGAATCGTGCGAATGGTAGGCGCCCCATCCGCCGCGGAAGACGGTCTTGCCGTTTCCGTGCAGGTCGTAGGCCAGGCCGAGGCGCGGAGAGTAGAACGCCGGCCGCGTGGGAACGCCAGCGACAGGAATACTCGGATCCCGCTTGTGCCAGGTGATGCCCGGCCATGTGGCGTTGCTGGCGCTGTCGGCATAGACAGAGTGCTGCGTGAGCGGCGTCCCGTTCATCCAATCGAGCGGTTTCCAGACCGCGAGGCCGATGCCGTGCGCGTCCGTCCAGGGGTCCAGATGGGAGAAGCGCATCCCAAGAGTGAGCGTCAGCCTGGAATTGACCTTCCACTCGTCGGTAGCGTAACCCTCCATGGAGGCGAAACGCAGGTTTTCAATCGGGTCGCCGGTATCCTGCGAGAAGCCCAGCGGACAGCCGTTGAGGAAGTTGGCGATTACGTTCTGAAGGTTGGTTTCAGCAGGCGCCGTGGTCGCAGGCTGGGGTTGGTTGATATAGCAGGTATCCCAGCGCATGAAGGTCGCGGTGCCGTTTTCCTGGCTGCCCAGATTGATGTTGTTGTTGCCGGTCCGGTCGATGTAGTAGCCAATCTTGAAGGTGTGCGTGCGGTACACCTTTGTCAGGTTGTCGGCCAGGCTCCAGTTGAACTTCCTCAGGAATTGCGATCCCGGCGGCTGCGGAATAAAGCCAAAGGAAAAGCCCGGAATCCCACCGTCGTAAGTGATGATCCTGGGGATTTGCGAATTGCTCGGCAGACCAAGTGCTGGATTGCCCGCGGTGTAGCCAGCCGCCTCCCATGCGGTGTTTGACAACTGCGCCTTGGCAGGGTTGCCGAACTGATCGGGCTGATAGTAATAAATTGCCGTGCCCACCAGTTCATTGGTCAACGAAGAGCCGATGGCTTTGATGAGATTGAGGCTGAGGGTGTGGTTATGGCCATAAGAGAACATCGGAGTGGGAAAAGGGACTGTGTTGCCGGGGTTGTAATAAATGTTGTTTTCCTGGGATTCATCGTTGACCCGTTCCCAGTTGTAGGCCGCGTGCAGCTTCAGCGTGTCGGTGATGCTCCAATCTTCGCTGGTGTGAAATTGAAATCCGTTGTGTGTCGAGGACGGCGTGTCGGTGTAATTGATGCCGTCGGTAGCGTACTGTAGTGCTCCGCCGGTAATGACCGGCTGGGGAGTGCGATTGGCTTTCGGCCAGAGGCTATCGATTGCGGAGACGCCGGGATCGAAATAGGTGAGCTGGCCGCCGCTGATCGTATTGCCCGTGGCGTCCATGCCCTGCGCCTGCGTGCAGAAGCCTCCGACGTTGCTGTAGGTAGCTGAGATCTCGTAGTCGAAGGGGCAGTTCGCTGCGACGTCGGCTTCAGTGACGTTCAGCGCCTGAGCAATGGTTGCGGAACTTAAGTTGCCGCCGAGCATGGTTGAGTTGGGAACAAACGAGGTCAACAGACTTTCCGGCTCCAGTTGCCTGTAAACTTCCATCCCCACCCAGAAATTCAGGTTCTTCTTGGTTGCGAGTTTCGTGTGGGGAATGAGCACGGGACCGCCCAGCGTTCCACCGGGATAAACGAAGCGGAAGCTGGGTCTTGAATTTCCGTAGTACTTATTGAGCCAGTCGTTGGAGTTCAGGGCGCTGTTGCGGAAGTAGCTGTACAAACCGCCGTGGAACTGCGCGCCGCCCGTCTTGCCCACGGCGTCGATCACGATGGGCCCCTTGGACTGGTCGGCGCCAAAGTTCGAGGTCGAAATCTTCACCTCCTGCACCTGGTCCATGTTGACGTTGGACATCTGCCCGCCCATGTCGCCGGGATCGATGAGGTTGGCGCCGTCGGATTTCAGGCTCACCTGACCCTGCTGCGGAGCGGCGCCGCCCGCGCCCCAGGAACCGAGCTGGCCGTTTCCGGGGCCGACCACCTGGTAGCCGTAGAGACCGCCCGGCCCCTCGTTCTGCATGTCGGTTCCGGCATTGAGGGTGAATCCAGGCTGGGTGGCAAGCAGTTCGTCCACATCGCGCCCAATCGTGGAAAGCCGGTCAATGTCGCCGGCGGTAATCAGTGTGCTGTGCTCCGGAGAGTTGAGTGTTACTCCGGCAACGTTGGCTGTGACGGTGACGGTCACATTCGCTCCGCCCACCTTCAGCGCGATCTTGGGAACGGTCAAGTCGTCGCCGGGATGAACCACGATCCCGATCACGAACCACGTTTCAAAGTTTTTTCTGGTGACCCGCAACGTGTAAGTCGCCGGCTGCAAGGCATTAAAACTAAAAAACCCTAAGCCGTTGCTGGTCGTGGTCCACTCCGCCTTGCTGGCCTCGTTGATCGCCACGACCTTGGAGTCGGGCACCACTGCGCCCGTCGTATCGTGCACGGTGCCCGAGATAGACGCCGTGGTCTGTGCTCGACAGACAGCAGCCAGCAACACCAGAACCGCAATCCCCAGGATCGTTCGGGAGTATTTCTTGCATGCCTGCGTGAACCGCGTAAGAAATGATTTGTTTGTGAACTTCAACAAGGTACGCCTCCACATCGCTGAAAGCCTGGCTTCGCAGCTCGTTTTACTGAATCGGTTTGCTCCAGAAACCCGCAGATGTCTGCTCGCTCTCCTCACCTATTCCGTGCCCAAGCCGCGTCGGGGGTTGCGGCGGCAAATTGGACTTCGAGGACGAGGAAAAACTATGAGTTGGCGCACAAAATGTAAACGTTAATCATGTACGAACGTGTACCGGCCCCTTCGCCGAACCGTTACGCGCACGTACATCATTGAAAATGCTAGGGATATCTCTGCCGCTGCGGACAACCGCACCCCCTGTTGCAATCCTGTACGTCGATCGCTATGATCGGTTGTCACAGGAGGCAGTTCAGTGGCCAGCAGCAGCAGCCAGATTGTTCAGGCGAGCGACGGCTCCTGCTCGATGGAAGAAGAACGCCGGGAGTTGGAGGCCGTTACAGCAGCGCTGGTGAACTCTACCCGGCTGCAGCGACTGATTGCCTACATCGGCGAAAAGCATTTTGCCGGCGAGACCGATAAGCTGCACGAGTACTGCATCGCCACCGAGCTCTTTGGCCGCTCCAGATCGACGTTCAATGCCGGTGAAGACGCAATTGTGCGCGTCGAGGCCCATCGGCTGCGCAAGCGGCTCAAAGAGTATTACGAACACGAAGGCAAAGACCACCCCGTTCAATTGTCGATTCCGTCCGGAACCTACATTCCGGTATTTACTCGCCATTCTTCCGGCGCGGAAACTGCAGGGATCGATACCGCTCCATCGCGTCCCAGAACCCTCT
>JBAWFY010000749.1:0-1807 GCA_049592335.1 Occallatibacter sp. | reverse complement strand
GCGTGGTGCTGATCGACCAGACCTACTGCCTGGGCTGCGCCTATTGCGTGCAGGCCTGCCCGTACGGTTGCCGTTACATTCATCCGACGAAGCACGTGGCGGACAAATGCACGTTGTGCTATCACCGCATCACCAAGGGACTGACCACGGCTTGTTGCGAGGCCTGTCCCACGGGAGCGCGACAACTGGCCGACTTGAAGAATCCCAACGATCCGATTCACGAATTTCTGAAGACGCATCCCGTCGAAGTATTGAAGCCGCAGATGGCCACGGGCGCAAAGGCGTACTACTACGGGCTGGACGGGTCGGTGCGGTGAGAAGAACAGCCATTAGCTTTTAGCTGCATCAAGCAACAGGAAACCGCAGCGGCAGGGGCAGCAAGAAAAGCTAAGAGCTAGCAGCTAGGAGCTTTATTTATGAACGGCGTTGTCGGTTTCATGTATCCGAACGAATATGCTCTGCAGTGGAGCATCTTGATCGTTTTGTACCCGTTCATCACGGGATTGGTGGCGGGCGCATTCATCCTGGCATCGCTGGAGCGCGTCTTCCGCGTGGAAGCAGTGAAGCCCACCTACCGCCTGGCGCTGCTCACAGCCCTGGCCTTCCTGCTCGATGCGCCACTGCCGCTGCAGTTGCACCTTGGGCATCCAGAGCGCTCTCCGGAGATGTACTTTACGCCTCACGCCACTTCGGCCATGGCCATGTTCGGCTACGTGTATCTGTGGTACCTGATGGCGGTGCTGGTCTTTGAGATCTGGCTCGATTACCGCCGCGACATCGTAATTCTCTCGCAGCAATCGAAGGGCCTGCTGCGCATTATCTATAAGGTCATGACGCTGGGTTCGAGCAACATCAGCGAACGCTCGCTCCGCATCGATGACAAGGTGGGCTGGATCGTCACCCTCATCGGCATTCCTTCGGCGTTCCTGCTGCATGGCTACGTCGGCTTTATCTTCGGTTCGCTGAAGTCCAATCCGTGGTGGTCCTCGCCGCTCATGCCCGTGGTGTTCATCTTCTCGGCCATGGTGTCGGGTGTCGCAGCGGTCATGCTGATCTATATGGCGGCAACCAAATTGCGCCGCCAGACTATCGACATACGCTGCGTGGATGCCATCGCGATGTACATGTTCTACATCTTCATCATCGATTTCAGCCTGGAGATGCTAGACCTGGTGCACCGCATTTACGAGGCCGATGAATCGTTCCGCAGCCTCGACTTCATGGTGCACACCAGGCTCTTTTTCTCGCAGATCGTGCTGCAGATTATTGTGGGAACCCTCGTGCCGCTGTCTCTGCTCTTCCTGACGCAGGTGGCCAAGCTCAGCGAGGTTACGCGCAAACGCATCTACGTTCTTTGCGGCTGCCTGATCATGATCAGCGTCTTTGCTATGCGCTGGAACGTGGTGATCGGCGGGCAGCTCTTCTCCAAGAGCTTTCTCGGCTACACCACTTACAAGATGGCCCTCGTGACGCGCGAAGGCCTGCTGGTAGCCATGGGGCTGACCATCCTGCCCCTACTCTTCCTGTGGGCGCTGGTTAAGCTGCTGCCTCCGTGGCCGGAGAAGAGCCTGCATCAAGTTTCTGCAGGCGACTGAGCACGGACTCCGGCGAAGGATCGAGTATGCATCATGAACGATCTTTCCGAAGAAATCGAGCGGCTTAAAAAAAGCCTGCGCAAGCTGGAGCAGAATGTCGAAGCGCTCGAGCAACGTCTCGATAGAGTCGAATCGAGAGGGGGCGCCCTCGACCATCCGCTCGCCGCGCGCTGTTCGAATTTGCCGCCGAGCGTTGAAGCGCCGATGACCCC
>JBAWFY010000748.1:0-3592 GCA_049592335.1 Occallatibacter sp. | reverse complement strand
GAACTCAGCAGCATTCCCTACTCCTCGTCGATCACAGTGAACCTCGTTTACGACGAGCGGAAGATCGGCGCTTTGCCTGCAGGGTTTGGATTTTTGGTTCCAGCAGTCGAGGGACGGTCCATGCTGGCTTGCACCTTTGCCCATCGCAAGTTTCTGGGGCGCACGCCGCCGGGCAAGGCGGTCTTCCGGGCATTTCTTGGCGGCATAAAGCGGGGCGAGCTGCTCGGCGAGAGCGACGAAACGCTCATTCGAACAGTGCGGCGGGAGATGAGCGAGATTCTGGGCGCAAAGATATTCGGCGCAGAGACGGAGCCCGAATTTGCGCAGGTGACGCGCTGGCCCCGCGCCATGGCGCAGTATGCCGTGGGGCACAAGGAACGCATGGGTCGCGTGCAGGCGCGAGTAGCTGCGCTGCCCGGATTGCGCCTCGCCGGCAACGCCTACGACGGTATCGGCGTACCTGACTGCATTCGCCTGGGGCGCAAGGCAGCGTGGGAACTGGCGGGCGTACCCGAGCCAGCAGCTCCGGCTAAACGTTTTTGATTCGACGCGCTTGAGGAGCTCCGGCAATCTGCGAAGCTCGATCTTGCTGCCCGTATACTTGACCTGAAAGCATGACCGTCCGCACCGACACATTCCTGTCCACGATTCTGGCTTCGACGCGTACCACAGTGGACGCTGCGAAGAAGGCTGTACCGCGCGCGGTTTTGGAGCGCAAGGCTGCCGAGCATCACCCGCGCGGATGGGCTGCGGCACTGCGCCGCAAGGCCGCTCACGGGCCGGCAGTGATTGCGGAGATCAAGAAGGCCTCGCCGTCGAAGGGACTGATCCGCGCCGACTTCGATCCGGAGTGGCTGGCGCGCCGCTATCGTGCCGGCGGTGCTGCTGCACTTTCTGTACTCACCGACGAGCCGTACTTCCAAGGCAGCTTGCGCAACCTGGAGTTGGCTTCGGCTGCTGCGCCGCTGCCTTGCCTGCGTAAGGATTTCATCGTCGACGAGTACCAGATCATGGAAGCGCGCGCGCATCGCGCCGATGCAATTCTGCTGATTGCCGCCGCACTTGAGAGTGCGGAGTTGAAGCGTCTGGCCGAAGCCGCGCACGCGCTGGCGCTGGATGTGCTGGTGGAGGTGCATACCGCCGACGAGCTTACGCAAGTGCTCGACGCCTTGGGTGAGAACGGCGCCGATGCTATCGGCGTGAACAACCGCGATCTGAAGAGCTTTGAAGTGAGCCAGGAAACCTCGCTTGCGCTCGTCGATTGGATTCCCGCGGCCGTGGTGCGCGTGACGGAGAGCGGCATCGTGACGCGCGAGGACATTGACCGCTTGCGCAAGGCGGGCTTCGATGCGTTTCTCATTGGCGAGAGCCTGATGCGCCAATCCGATCCCGGCGAGGCGCTGGCGGAACTGATCAAAGGATGAGCCTCTTGCCATGAGCCTCTGGATCAAAATCTGCGCCAACACTTCGCTGGCCGACGCACAACTGGCGGCCGAAGCCGGGGCCGATGCAGTGGGATTCGTGTTTGCGCCGAGCCCGCGGCGGGTGACGGTTGAGCAAGTGGCGAAGATCGTGCCGCATCTGCCGGCGGCGATTGAAAAAATCGGCGTGTTTGTGGATGCGGTGTTCGAGGAGATTGCGGCCACGGTTGAAACGGCGGGCCTGACCGGCGTGCAACTGCATTTTGATGCGCCGGCGGCACTGGTCGCGCAACTGCGCGAAAGGTTCGGGCCGGCGCTGCGGATTCTGGGCGTGGTGCGATTTGACGCTCCACCGCAACCGCCAACGCTCCGTTCGGGAGATGAATTCGACCGCGAAGCGGCAATGCAGATAGCGGAGGAAGGTATGGCGTTTGCCGCGCCGTTCCACGACCAGGACGTAGACGCAATCCTGGTCGATTCATACTCGCTGACCACGCGTGGCGGAACAGGTCAAGCCTACGATTGGGGCCTTGCCGCCGTGACGCTCTTCCAGGTAACAGGCAAGAACAAAGTGGCGGCCGGTGGATTGACGCCCGATAACGTCGCCGAAGCGATTGCCACGCTTCATCCGTGGGGCGTGGACGTGGTGAGTGGCGTGGAAGCTGCACCGGGGCGCAAGGATGCGGCCAAGGTGCGCGCGTTCATTGCCGCTGCGCGCAACGCCCGGATGTAACCTGCGCGCCGAAGCACTCGTAGTCCCCGGAGATGGGTGCGTCGAATTCCCTTCCTCGAACATCTCAGCATCAGAGAGTCCCCGGAGGTTACCCCATGGCTACTTTTCTCGCCCCTATCGAAAAGCCGCAAGGATTGCTTACCAAACTCGCGTACGCCGGAACGCGCCGCCAATTCGGCAAAGTGCTCACGCCGGTGAAAGTGGTGTACTCGCGCATGCCGGTTGCGTTCGGGCTTTTTGTTTCGAAGATTGCCAAGCTGGACAAGAAACTGGAGATTGCACCGGAGACACAGATGCTTGTCCGCGAGCGAGTGGCGCGGATCAACGTTTGTGAGTTCTGTATCGATATTGGCCGATACTTCGCCATCCAGTCGGGAATGAACGAAGCCAAATTCGATGCGCTCAATGATTACGCTACGAGTCTATTGTTCTCCGAGGCCGAGCGGGCGTTGCTCGATTACGTGACCGAGCTGACGCGCGACAAAAATGTGAAGCCGGAGACTTTTGCCCAGTTGGCGAAGCACTACTCGGAGCGGGCTATTTGTGAAATTGTGTGGCTGGTGGCCAGCGAACACTTTTACAACATGACGAACATCGGGCTCAATATTCATTCCGACATGCTGTGCGATATTGCGAAGAAGCATTGAAGCTGGGAGCTTCTGATCCAACGGGCTCGCTCCTAGTACACTGAAAAGTTCCCCATTGTTTCTGGGAGAAAACAGGAGTCGGTCATGGCGTCGATCATTCTTCCGGCAAGTTCTTCCGAGTCGCGGCCTGGGCGCTTCGGCGTTTACGGCGGGCGCTATGTGCCGGAAACGCTGGTGGCGGCGCTCGATGAGTTGGAGCGCGCCTACGCAGAGGCTCGCGCGGATGCGGCGTTTGAGGCTGAGCTCAATTTGCTGCTGACCGATTACGCCGGACGGCCGACGCCGCTTTATTTTGCGAAGCGGCTCACGGAGTCGTTGGGCGGGGCAAAGATTTACCTGAAGCGCGAAGACCTGCTGCACACGGGCGCGCACAAGATTAACAACGCGCTGGGCCAGGGACTGCTGGCCAAACGCATGGGCAAGAAGCGCGTGATTGCCGAGACCGGAGCGGGCCAGCATGGCGTGGCGACGGCGACGGTTTGCGCGCTGCTGGGCCTGGAATGCGTGGTCTATATGGGCGACGTGGACATGGAGCGCCAGGAGCTGAACGTGAAGCGCATGCGGCTGCTGGGCGCGGAGGTGCGCGGCGTTTCGTCGGGATCGAAGACGCTGAAAGACGCGATCAGCGAGGCCATGAGGGACTGGGTCACGAACGTGCGGACGACTTATTATCTTTTGGGCAGCGCACTCGGGGCGCATCCGTATCCCACGATGGTGCGCGACTTTCATCGCTGCATCAGTCGCGAGATCAAATCTCAGATTCTTGAGAAAGAAGGAAGACTGCCCCACGC
>JBAWFY010000747.1:0-1735 GCA_049592335.1 Occallatibacter sp. | reverse complement strand
GAGGGAGATCCGCACTCGCCGCGTGACGGGAAGTGGTGGTCCCATATGGGATGGATCTTGAACGGCTCTCTTCGCAATGAAACAAAAGCGCTCAAGCAATACACTCCGGATCTTGCGCGAGACAGCTACTATGTATGGCTCAATAAGTATCACTGGATTCCGTTGACCGTCGTCGGCATTGCGTTTTTCGCGTTCGGAGGATGGTCGTGGCTTCTTTGGGGTGCAGTTCTGCCTGTAACCATCGGATTTCACGTCACCTGGATGGTTAATTCGGTCACGCATCTGTGGGGTAAAAGGCGCTTTTCGACGAGTGACGACTCGCGCAATAATTTTTGGGTAGCGCTCGTGACTGGCGGGGAGGGATGGCACAACAACCATCACGCATACCCGGTCTCGGCCCGTCACGGTCTGGCCTGGTATGAAATCGATGTCAATTACTATGGCATTTTTCTCCTTCAGAAGCTCGGCCTGGCAAGCCATGTCAAGACAGCCAGTCTGAAAGCCGCGGTAGAAGATCGAGCCATGCCCGGACCGCGAGACGCAGTTAGAACTTCGATGAGCGGGCGCTCCCACGGAGCAATTTCATAAATGCACTGTCGTGAATGGTTCCAGAGAAGTGCGCGACGTTGGCATTGGCACAGAATGCCCATAGTGCCAGGATACGGTTCACTTTTGATGCCCACCCCAAACCGACCTGAATCTCAGAGGGGTTACCATGCCTAGCGCCAAGACAAAGCCCGCAACCGCGCGCACCGCGCTCGCCAAGATCCCTACAGGAATTCTGGGACTGGACGAAGTCACAGGCGGAGGCCTGCCGAAAGGCCGCGTCTCGTTGGTATGCGGCAATGCAGGGTGTGGCAAGACCCTGCTGGCGATGGAATTTCTGGTGCACGGCGCGCTTCGCTATGGCGAGCCAGGTGTATGCATGAACTTTGAGGAAAACGAGCAGAAGTTGACGGCCAACGTCGCGTCGCTCGGTTTCGATCTGCGTGAGCTTTCCAAACGCAGGTTGCTGCAGATCGACTACGTCTCCATTGAGCGAAATCAGATTACCGAGTCAGGAGAATACAACCTCGATGGCCTGTTCATCCGTCTGGCCCACGCGGTAAAAACGATCAAGGCCAAGCGCATTGTCCTGGACAGCGTCCAGGCGCTCTTTGCCGGAATCGGCGACTCAGCGATCCTGCGGTCGGAACTGCAGCGGCTGTTCCGTTGGCTCGAAGACCAAAAGCTCAGCGCAATTGTTACCGCGGAAGCCGGGGTCAACACATTGACCCGCTACGGACTCGAGGAGTACATCGCCGACTGCGTGATTGCCCTGGACCACCGCGTGACGGAACAGATCTCGACCCGGCGGCTGCGCATCGTCAAATACCGGGGAACTTTCCATGGCACCGATGAGTATCCGTTCCTGATCGACGACCAGGGCATATCCGTGCTTCCCATCACCTCTCTCGCACTGACGCACAAAGCCCTCACAGACCGCGTTTCAACCGGGATTCCAGCTTTGGACCAGATGATGGAGGGCAAGGGATTCTTCCGTGGAAGCAGTGTGCTGGTGACCGGCACAGCGGGTACCGGGAAGTCCAGCCTGGCGGCTAACTTCACGAGCGCGGCCTGCGCCCGCGGGGAACTTTGCCTGTATTTCACTTTTGAAGAGTCGCCCAGCCAGATCCTCCGCAACATGAGCTCCGTTGGCCTGAACCTGGAGCGTTGGGTAAAAAAGCGCTTATTG
>JBAWFY010000746.1:0-2087 GCA_049592335.1 Occallatibacter sp. | reverse complement strand
CACCTCGGTGACGATGGCCAGGCCGGTGGCTTCGCGCGCCGCGGCGAGCAGCTTTAATCCCTCGAGGCCCAGACCTTGAAATGCATACGGGGAACTGCGCGGCTTGAAGGCGCCACCACGCAAGATGCGCGCGCCTGCCTGACACACATGATGAGCCGTCGCCATGAGCTGGGTCTCGGTTTCAACCGAGCACGGCCCGGCCATGACGATGAATTCGTCTCCGCCGATGAAGAAATCGCGCACGGGGACCAGCGTTCGCCGGCCATCAGCGGCGAGAACGTCGGGGCTTTCAGCGAACTGCTGTTGCCAGCTTGCGCGCACGCAGAACTCTCCGTGCGACCTCCATCTATTAGGGAAAGCTCAGTCTATCGAGATTGAGTGCTCCGCGCCTCAACCTAAAGGTGGAGGCGAATCGATCAGGAGCGTGCGAGGGCGGGAGGGCGGAAGCCGAAGGCCGCATCGACCACGGCGGCTACGCCCAGCGCAGTTTCATCTTCAAAAGGCCGCGCGGCAATCTGCACGCCGATGGGCAGGCCTTCAAGCGAGCGGCCCACGGGAACCACCGCTGCCGGGCACCCGAGCGTGTTGAACCACTGTGTATAGCGAACGGCGTCGAGGTACGCAACCGAAACGCCTTCGATGGTCCAACTGCGTTCCTGGTGACGGAACGCCGGAATGGCGGCAGCGGGGCAGAGCAAGACAGGATATTCTTTCATCTCCGCGAGAGTCTTCGCGCGCAGAAGGTCCAGCTCGGCCCAGGCGCTGAGCAATTCCGTTGCCGTGAGCGGGGCGGAGGCTTCGGCGATGGAGAGAAACTCATTGAAGATGGGGCTGAGGTGATCGCGTTTTCCGCGAATCTCCGGCTCGTAAAACATAGCTCCGCACTGCACGAAGAATGTCCACCACAACTTGCGCAGCGGCTCGAGCGTGCGGGGACGGAAGTGCTCAACGTGAAAACCGGTGTCGCGCAGGGATGCGGCCGCAGCGTTCACTGCGGCGCGCGTCTCCGGCGTAACGGGAACGAGGCCGTCGTCCTCGAAGAATCCGATGCGATGGGAGCGCAACTCGTCGAGGCTGCGCTCACGATATGCAATGGGCGGACTTACGGGGTCGAGCGGGTCTTGACCACTGAGAGTGCGGAAGAAGAGCGCTACGTCGGCGATGGTGCGCGCCATGGGGCCGATGGCGCCGAGCGTGGAGAACGGCCCCACGCACGGCGGCAAATGGCCGCGACCGGGAATGCGTCCCGGCGTGGGCTTGAGCGAGCAAATGCCGGTGAAATGGGCGGGCACGCGCACCGATCCGCCGCTGTCCGAGCCTAATCCCCCGGCCGACATTCCGGCGGCGATGGCTGCCGACTCGCCGCCGCTCGATCCACCGGGCGAGTGAGCGAGATCCCACGGATTATTCGTGCGGCCGTGCAGCAGGTTTGCGGTTTCGTAGGCCATCAGGAATTCGGGACAGTTGGTGGTGCCGAGAATCAAGGCTCCGGCGGCGCGCAGCCGCGCGACTACAACCGCGTCTTCAGTGGGCACGTCACCTTTGTGCAGCAGGCTGCCGATTTCGCAACGATAACCCGCGGTTGCGATTGAAGATTTGACCGTGACCGGCAAGCCGTGCAGAGGGCCGTGCGGCTCATGCGACTCGTCGAGTATCCGCGCCTGCGCGCGCACGCGCTCCGCATCGAAGTCGGCAAATACGTTGAGTTGCGGATTGAACCGCTCGATTTGGCGAATGTGCGCCTCAGCCAGCTCGGTGGCTGAGACTCGGCCGGCGCGCAGCCAATCAAGTTGCCGCGTTGCTGGAGCGAGCACCAGATCGGTCTCGATCTCCTTCACGGTTGCTTCTCCGGCGCAGTTTGTGGCGCGTTATCGTCCAGTGGCGTGGACGGCAGCAGGCGGTAGTCGAAGCGGTAGGAGCGAACCGGCTTTCCAGAGTCGAAGCGATCATTCCAGTTCAACTGGTAGTCGAGGGACTGCGCGTCCAGCGGGTATTCTTTCGGTTTTGGATAGGGGTATGCGTTCATGCCATGAAACGGCATCTGCGCCACGGTGAACGGGGACGCATCCCACCAGTCCATATCTTTC
>JBAWFY010000745.1:0-10648 GCA_049592335.1 Occallatibacter sp. | reverse complement strand
GAACTCCAGTTTTCCATGGCCGAGTTTTCCGGGGGCAGGTCAGTCGCAGTTTCTCAACGATTAAACACAGTGTCAGCAAATCCAAAAACCCGTGTCAACAAATTCGCGTGGAGGTGAAGAATGAAATACGAGCCCATCAGATTCTTCAAGGGATTACTCCCCGAGTATCGGTTTTGCGCTAGTTGATCGTCCCGGGGGCTTGGTGGGGGCGTTTGTTGCGTTCTGGCCTTTCCTTGGCGCGGCTACGCCGCGTTCTTTGTTCTTTCAAAGAAATGGATCGGATTCCCAGGGTTTCACCCTGGGCTAATCTCGTGTGCTCCCGCTGGGAGCGGGATTTGGGCGCGGCGGAGCCGCGCCTGTTGTTTCTTTGGAAGTAGTGGAGAGTTTTTTCGGCGTGGCTGAAAGCCACGCCCTGATACAAGGCCTGAAAGGCGACCGCAGATCCCCGTTTGACTCCGATTGCGCGCCGCCGAACAATCTTCGCTCAGGGCAGGTTTTCGACTTCGGTCGCCGTCCGCGGAGCAGACGTCGACCTGCGCTCAAGATGACAAGGCTGCGGGAGGACGCGCGTTTCTTGCGTGGCGAAGCCGCGCCTGCTGTTTCTTGGGAAGTAGGACAGAGCTTTTTCGGCGTGGCTGAAGGCCATGCCCTGATACAAGGCCGGAAAGGCAACTGCAGATCCCCGTTCGACTCCGATTGCGTGCCGCGCCGGACAATCTTCGCTCAGGGCAGGTTTTCGGCTTCGGTCGCCGTCCGCAGATGCGGGCGGCGACCTGCGCTCAAAATGTTTAGTTGCCCACCGTTATCCGGAAGATGACGCCGTCGTTATTGGCGCAGACGTACTGGCCGTCGACGCGCCGCCACTCGTAGCCCGCGGGGGGCTGGTGCAGATGATGCGCGCGCCAGTCGTCCACGCGCTGAGCCCGGTCCCAGTCTGCGTGCTGCAGGCGGTGGCCCTTCTTCCAATCGCTATGCTTGACGTATTGGTCATGATTTTGCTGGTTTTGGTCGTCGTGATGGTCCTGGGCAATGGCGATGCTGCCGCCGGCAAGGGCGAGGGCAAGGGTTGAAGCAGCGAAAAACGAGCACACTGGTCTCATGCGTGAATCCTCCGGAGTGATTGGATTCGCTTGGGCTGCGGCGGGTTATCTCGGGAAGTGATTTCCCTATCCTTTTAAAACGCGAGAACGGCAGGGCTTGTAGGGGGAAGGGCGGTATGGGGCAGTTTTTGGGTTGTTGGAGGCGTGTAAGACAGGGTAAGACACGCAGTTTGGCGGCACGACGGTGACGTCTTACGGGTCTTACGCGCGCTGGCGCGGCAGGTTTGCGCGGGCGGCTAGCGGTCTTCGCGGAGGAGGTCCTGGAGTTTGGGTTTGTGCTTGGCTTGGCGTCCGGTGCGGGGTGTGTCGGGCAGGACGCGCGAGGGCTTGGGCTGGCCGACGCGCTCGCGGGCATTGGCCTTGACCGCCTTTGTGGCGGAAAATCGGGCTGGCTTGCGTTTGGCCATGGCAACAACGAGTATGGCATGAAAACAGCTTCTAGCTGCTAGCTTCTAGCTCTCACGGGCGGGAGCGAATTTCCTGAGGCAAGCAAAGGGGGATTCGCGGGAGCTTTGACGCACTACACTAGGGAGGAGAGTCGGAGGGGCGTCGAGCAGATGGAAGAGCGGGAGTTTTTTAACGAGACGACGGAGCAGCGGACGCACAGCGTGACCTGCCCCAAGTGCGGGCAGGCGGCCGAGTATAAGGTGTCGTGGGTGGTGCGGCGCAAACGGAAGGAGATTCCGCGCGGGGCCGATGAGAGGGACCGGGCGCGGTTTGCCAAGGCGCAATCGTATATGGTGCGGCGCGACGACAAGCTGCAGTGCGCGAATGTTCGCTGCCGGAAGCCTTTCGAGATTACGACGCTGCAGTCGCTGGCGTTTTTGTCGGAGTAGTGCGGGCGTCTCGGTGGCTGGCGCCGGGCGGGCGGCTTATGATTCAATCAATATTAGAGACGCCGGGCGGAGGTCCCCACGAAGCGTGGTCCGGCGAGGAGAAAGTCGATGGCAAATTCCCTTCTTCCCCTCGAAGAGCGCAATCTGACACCTGCGCAGGTTGAGGCGCTGGACAAACGGCGCGAGCTTGGCCACACATTCCTGGTAATTGCCGGACAGTTTGCGGTGATCGCGACGGTGCTGCTGCTGTGGGTGGGGCAGGACCTGAAGTATTCGCCGGGCTGGATGAAGCCGATGGCGTTTTATTTTGCGATCGTGCTGACGCTGAGCGGCATTTTCGGGCTTACGGGGCTGGTGATGCGGCGGGGCACGCCGCGGATCGACTAAAACAATCTTCCATTCTGAGTGAGCGGTTCTTCCTTTGCCTCGCGGCGCGTGAGCGCATTCGGCATTCCGCGCCGGTTTCCGACGGCGGCTTTGAAGCGGCGCCCACCTGAGAAAACACGCGTAAACTTTGGGTAGCTGCGAACCAGCGCCGGCGATTCCCCATCGGCGATGTCGCACGCAACGGAGCGCGAAAGGAGCGCATACGCGATGGCGGGACGTGTTTGTCCGTGGTGGATGGGCTATTTGCTGATCAGCCCGGTGCGGCGATGGCTGATGGGGAATCCCGAAACGATGCTTGAGCCGTATGTGCGCGAGGGCATGACGGTGCTGGAACCGGGGCCGGGGATGGGATTCTTCACGCTGCCCTTGGCGCGTATGGTTGGCCCAACGGGTCGCGTCATCGCCGTCGATATTCAAGCGAAGATGCTCGACAAGCTGGAGAAGCGGGCGCACCAGGCGGATCTTCTGGATCGTATCGAGTTGAAAGAGGCCGAAGCGACTCGTTTCACGAGGACGGACTGGGAGAGCACCGTTGATTTCGCGCTGGCCTTTGCGGTGGTGCATGAGATGCCGTCGGCCGAAGCGTTCTTCCGCGAGGTGGCGACGGCACTGAAACCCCGTGGAATGGTTTTCTTCGCCGAGCCTTCGGGCGAGGTGTTTCCGGCTGCGTTCGAGGAAGAGCTCGATGCAGCGCGCCAGGCCGGATTTGTGATCGCTGATCAACCTCGTGTGCACCGCAGCCATGCGGCGGTGTTGCGGAAGGTTTGAATGCGTTGTTTGAACCGCAAGCGATGTCTCGCGGGATGATCGTCTGAAAAGTCTCCGCTGATAAACTAGAGTTCGATGATCCTCCCGTTCGTCCGCGAGATGTTCGCGGAGCTGGAGCAGGCCCCGGGATTTGAGCGCGTTCGCAGGCACCTGAGCCTGGGTGCGGGGCGGCGGCGTGTGTCCGGATTGACTTCGACGGCGCGGGCGCTTTACTTACCAATCATCGCGCGGGCCGCGAAACAAACAGCGATCGTGATTGTGGCCGATAACAAGGCTGCCGAGGCGCTGGAGCCTCTTCTCAAGGCCGGATGCGAGCTGACGGGCGCCGTAGATCCGGCGCGCGTGGTGCGGTTCCCGGCGCACGATGTGCTTCCCTTTGAAAATCTGTCGCCTCACCCCGACGTGCAGGAGCAGCGCGCGGCGGCCTTGTGGAAGCTCGCGACCGGGGCGGTGGACATTCTGATTGCGCCCGTGGAATCGGCAGCGCTGAAGCTCTTCGATCTCGAATATTACGCGGGCCTGGCCGTGACGCTGAAGCGTGGCGAGGAAGTTGATCTCGAGACGCTGACTGCGCATCTTGCCAGCGTGGGCTACACACACATGGATATCGTCGAGATGCCGGGGCAGTTTACGCGGCGCGGCGGAATTCTGGACGTGTATTCGCCGGAGGCCGACCGGCCGGTGCGCGTGGAGTTCTTCGGCGACGAGATTGAGACGATTCGCAAGTTCGATCCCGAGACGCAGCGGTCGCAATCGGGAGTGGACGAAGCGCAACTTCTGCCGTTGACGGAGACACCGGTGACGGAGCGGCTGCTAGGGGCGGTGAACGGACGGCTGAGCCAGCAGCGCGTGGATATCGAAAACGAAGAGATGGCCGCCGAGGCCGCGGCGGCTGGCGGCGTGAGCGTGTTTCCGGGATGGGAGTTTTTTGCGGCCGTGGCGGGCGCGGAGCAGTCGCTGTTGAAGCTGGCGCGGCGCAGCGTGTTGATTGTGGATGAGCCGGCGATGGTGCGCAACCAGATCGACCGCTGGTGGAACAAGTTGGAGCAGCGGCACGAGCGGTCGGGGATCGGATCGCTGGTGCGGCCCGAAGATATTTATCTGCGGCCGGAGGCGCTTCGCGCGGCCCTCGATACGCAGATGGGGCTGGATCTGGATCAACTGGGCGCGGTGGACGTGCTCGAAGAGGACGCGACGCTGGGCGAGATCGAGCTGCCGACGCGGCCCACGCTGCGCTTTCACGGATCCATTCCCGCACTCACCGAGCAACTGAAGAATCTGATGAAGGCGGAGACGCGCATCGTGCTGGCCGGGCCGCATCAGGGCGATGTGGAGCGGCTGGCGACGGTGATGCGCGACTACGACGTTCCTTACCGGCTGGGCAGCCGCGCGCCACGGCCGGGCGAGACTTTGCTCGACGAAGGTAGTTATCTTGCAGGCGATTTGCGCGTGCCAGTGATTGTGCGTTCGCCGCTCGCGGCCGGCGTGGTCTTTGGCGAGTCGAATCTGATTGTCTTCGGCGCCAATGATTTGTCGGATGAAGCCGATGTAGCGGCGCGGCCGGAGCCGAAGCGATCAAAGACGGCGGCGTTTGTTTCGGATTTTCGCGACCTGGGGATCGGCGATTACGTCGTGCATGTGGAGCACGGCATCGCGCAGTATCAGGGGCTGAGGGAGATTGAGCAGGACGGGCTCGCGGTCGAGTTCATGATTCTGGAGTTTGCCGAGGGCGCAAAGCTATATGTTCCGCTGACGCGGCTGGATTTGATTCAGAAATACCGCTCGACCGATGCCGGACCTGCGCCGGTGCTGAACAGGCTGGGCACGGCGCAGTGGACGAAGACCAAGGCGCGGGTGCGCAAGGCGATGCAGGATATGGCCGCCGAACTCTTAAAGCTCTACGCGACGCGGCACACCGCAGAGGGTACGGCGTTCTCGAAGGATAACGAGTTCCAGCGCTCCTTCGAGGATGCGTTTGACTACAGCGAGACCGATGACCAGATGGCGGCGATTCGCGCGGTGAAGTACGACATGGAATCGCCGACGCCGATGGATCGGCTGCTGTGCGGCGACGTGGGCTATGGCAAAACGGAAGTGGCGATGCGCGCGGCGTTCAAGGCGGTGCAGGACGGCAAGCAGGTTGCGGTGCTGACGCCAACCACGGTGTTGAGCTTTCAACATTTCGAGACTTTCAAACAACGCTTTGCGCAGTTCCCGATAGCTGTGGAGATGATTTCGCGCTTCCGCAACGCGAAGGAGCAAAAAGACATTGTGGAGCGCGTGGCCACCGGCAAGGTGGACATTCTGATCGGCACGCATCGGCTGCTTTCGAAAGACATCAAATTTCAGGACCTGGGGCTGCTGGTTGTCGATGAGGAGCAGCGCTTCGGCGTGCGGCACAAGGAGAGGCTGAAGCAGATGCGCAAGGAGATCGATGTGCTGGCGATGAGCGCCACGCCGATTCCGCGCACGCTGCACATGTCGCTGGTGGGGTTGCGCGATATGAGCGTGATCGAAACGCCGCCCAAGGATCGCATGGCGATTCAGACGGTGGTGGCGAAGTTCGACGAGAAGATTATCCGTTCGGCGATTGAAGTGGAGTTGGAACGGGGCGGGCAGGTTTTTTTCGTGCACAACCGCGTGGAATCGATTTATGAGATTGCCATGCGCATTCAGGAACTGGTGCCGGCGGCGCGCGTGGCCGTTGCGCACGGGCAGATGGGCGAGAGCGAGCTGGAAAAAGTGATGCTGGCGTTTATGCATCACGAGTTCGATGTGCTGGTGGCGACGACGATTATCGAGAACGGGCTCGACATTCCGCTGGCGAATACGATTCTGATCAACCGCGCGGAGCGGCACGGGCTGAGTGAGCTTTATCAATTGCGCGGGCGCGTGGGGCGATCGAATCGCAGGGCTTACGCGTATCTGCTGATTCCGCCGGAAAACGAGTTGACGGAGATTGCGCGGCGGCGGCTGGCGGCGCTCAAGGAGTTTTCGGATTTGGGCGCGGGATTCAAAATTGCGGCGCTCGATTTGGAATTGCGCGGTGCGGGCAACATGCTGGGCGGCGAGCAGAGCGGACACATCGAGGCGGTGGGCTTCGAGTTGTACACGACAATGCTTGAGGCCGCAGTGAAGGAATTGAAGGGCGAGGGGAGCGAAGAGCGGCCGGCGACGCAGCTCAATCTCGGGATCACGCTACGCATCGACGAGAGCTACGTGCCGGAGGAGAACCAGCGGTTGCGGCTGTATAAGAAGATCGCGGGCTCGGCGAGCGAGGCGGCGATTCAGGAGATTCGCGCGGAGATGGAAGACCGCTATGGCGCGCTGCCTGACGCGACGGTTTATTTATTGGAGGCGGCGCAGTTGCGGCTGGAGTGCGAACGCCTGGGTGTGGCGCAGGTGGACCGCAAACGCGGCGAACTGCAGATTCGGTTTACGGAGAATGCGGCAGTCGACCCGCAGCACCTGATGAAGCTGGTGGCGCGGAATGCGAAGCGCGGAGCGCAGTTTACGCCGCAGGGCGTGTTGAAGCTGCCGTTGAAGACGTCGCGGCCTGATGAAGTGCTGCTGGAGATTCGCGAGTTGCTGGAGGGGCTGGCGCCGGCGACGGTGGGGGCGTGAGGGCGGTAGTAAGTTTCCGTCTAGCGCCATTCAAAGCTGGTGTACCCAGAGTCTGTGCTTCCCAGGTCCCCAAAAGCGAGGGACCTGGGGCACCCAATTTAATCGCTCTCACTCCGCTAACGCAGCCAGCCACGCTGCTTCTTACACCTTCCATTTGATGTTGCAGCCGATTGAGGGCTTTTGGTCGGCGGGGACTTTCTTGCCTGCAAGCACCAGATCGATGGCGGCGCGGAGATCTTTGCCGGTGACGGGGACGCCGTTGCCGGGGCGGCTGGCGTCGTACTGGCCGCGATAGACGAGCTTGAAATCGGAATCAAACAAGTAGGGATCGGGCGTGCAGGCGGCTTTGTAGGCGCGGGCTACGTATTGCATTTCGTCGTACAGGTACGGGAAGACGAACTCGTTGTCGTGCGCCTGCTGGCGGAGGCCGTCGGGGTTGTCGGCTGGATGCGTGGTCGCGTCGTTGGAACTGATGGCGACGATGGCGAGGGGCTTGCCGGCGTAATCGGCGGAGAGTTGGCCCAGAGATTTCTCGATGTGCTTGACGTAGGGGCAGTGGGCGCAGATGAAGAGGACGAGAAGGGCTTTTTTGCCGCGGAAGTCGTCACGGTGGACGATCTTTTCGCTGATGACGTCAGTGAGGGCGAAGTCGGGGGCGATGGTGCCGAGCGAGAGCATGGTGGATTCGGTGAGGGCCATGATTTTCTCCTCCAGTAATGATGCAGCGGAGTTGACGGTGCTTGCGGGGCTAGCGGAGGTAGGGTGATCGACCTGATTGCTGGCCGCATGGATTGGTACCAGTTAAGTTCGTACTATCCCACCCTTTCGCCCGAAAAACCGGGGCGAAAGGATGAGGCACCCTAAGGTGGTGCTAGAACAATCCAGTTTGGCGGCCGGGCATAGAGATGCCGAAGTGCTCGTAGGCGAGGCGCGTGGCTACGCGGCCGCGGGGCGTGCGATCGAGAAATCCAATCTGAATGAGGAACGGCTCGTAGACCTCTTCGAGGGCGTCTTCTTCTTCGGCGAGGGTTGCGGCTAGAGTGCCAAGGCCGACGGGACCGCCGTCGTATTTCTGCATGATGGTGAGCATGAGGCGGCGGTCAATTTCGTCAAAGCCGTGGGCGTCGACTTCAAGCATGGTTAGGGCGGCGTTGGCCGTGGGGCGGTCGATGGAGCCCGAGCCACGCACCTGGGCATAGTCGCGCACGCGGCGAAGGAGGCGGTTTGCGATACGGGGCGTGCCGCGAGAGCGCAGCGCGATTTCGGCGGCGCCGTCGCGATCTATTGGAATCTGCAGGACCTCGGCGGAGCGCTCGACGATGATGCTTAGTTCGTCTTCCGTGTAAAACTCCAGGCGCAACAAAATGCCGAAGCGCGAGCGCAATGGGGACGAGAGCAGGCCGGGGCGCGTGGTGGCTCCGATGAAGGTGAAGGGCCTGATCTCCATGACGTGGGTGCGCGCCGCGGGGCCCTGGCCGATGATGATGTCGAGTTTGTAATCTTCGAGCGCGGTGTAGAGTTTCTCTTCGAGCACGGCCTGCATGCGATGAATCTCGTCCAGGAAGAGAATTTGGCGCTCGCGCAGGTTGGTGAGAATGGCGGTGAGGTCGCCCTGAATCTGCATCGCCGGTCCGGAGGTTTGCTGGAAGCCTACGTCGAGCTCGTTGGCAATGATGGTGGCGAGGGTAGTTTTGCCCAGGCCGGGAGGGCCGAAGAGCAGGACGTGGTCTAGGGCTTCGCCACGGGACTTAGCCGCTTCAAGGGCGATTTCAAGCTGGGCTTTGACTTTGGATTGACCGATGAACTCGCGCAGCCAGCGGGGGCGCAACTTGAGCTCGAAACTCTGCTCTTCGTCGGCGCGCGCTGCGCTGACCAAGCGTTCCGGAGAGTTGTCGCGGGCGATGGCCATGCTGACGAGAAGTGTACAGCAAGGCCCGGAGGACACTTGCCCTCCGAGGCGCGGAGCCATGCGGCACGATTCGAGATCGCGCCGGCGTCAATTCGGCGGCTTCGGCGGAGCTTATCCTCCGGTCTTGCGATCGCTGTTCCCGCTATAGCGGGCAAAGCACACGAGATTGCGTTCCCGGCGTGGGAGCTGGTTTCGTTGCCCGAAAGGGGTTGAGCCGAGACTATTTACCCGCAGGAAAACAGCTCCCACTCCAAAGGCATATTGACTGTCTTGGTGCGGAGCGCTAAAGTACCACACATTCGCGCCGTAAAGCCGTAAGCGTACCTGACCTATACTTGGTGGGGTAGTTCCGCATATTGCGAATTTGACGAACGGTCCTAGAGGCCAGCGACGGTCTGCCGTGACGCCGTGCCGCCGTCAAAGCCAACAGCAGACTCGCGGAGGTAAAGCATGCATGTCCGACTCTCATCCTGGGCGCTTCTGCCGGTAGCAGTGGCATTGACCATCGCCGGGTGCACCAATCCCGCTCAGGTAGATTCCATCTCCGTTACGCCTGCGGCGCCGGCCCTCAACGTTGGACAGACAGTCCAATTGACCGCGACCGGAACCTACACCCACGCAGCGCCGCATCCGCCCACGTACCAGGATGTAACAGGCTCGGCCACATGGACCTCGAGCGCGCCTTCGGTAGCCACCGTCAACGGGGGGCTGGTGACGGCGGTTACGGGCGGAACAGCGGTCATTACGGCCAGCATGAATGGTTTCACGGGAGTTGTTTCCGGCAGCGTGACGGTGACAGTGACCAGCACCACTGGCAATACCGGCACAAGCGGCTCAGTTACCGGGCTGCAATCTCTGGTCATTCTTCCCAGTTCGATTTCTATTGGGAACCTGCAGGGCACGGGAGAGTTTCTGGCCATCGCAACGTATACGGACGGGACCGTCAAAGACGTGACGGATTCGGTCACCTGGATCTCCGACGCGCCGAACGTCTTTCCGATCAGCACGAATGGGACGGGAGCAGACAGTTCGGGAACGACCCCCGGAATTGTCACGGCGTATGGAAGCACGAACGGCAGCGGCGTCGTGATCATCGCCGAGCTCACCGATCCGACGACGGAATCCATCGTGACCGCACAGGCATCGTTCCAATGCCCATATATAGCACCAACCTATACGTTGAACGTGAACACTGGTGAACTGGAGTTGACGGATGTGGGGAGCTGCAACGAAGACACAATTGCGACTGCTCTCTTGTCAACGCTCACCGTCTACGCCGCGGGGTTGGACACGACCGACTGGCTTGTCACGGCTGCCTCCGCAACCGGTACACCCAACGTGATTCACTGCGGGCCGGGATCGCTGCTCACAAACCCGAGCCTGGGTGCACCGGTGTGCACGGCGACGTATCCCTCGCCTGTTTGCGACCCGGCGACCGTTCCTCCTACTGCAAGTGGCTGCACAGCCGTCACGTTCGCCCCTAACGGCACTACCCCAGGCGTGCTTATCGAGGCACAGCAGGTTCCGATTGTGGGCCAACCAACGCACGATTTCGGAGGCTGGTCCTACAACTGCATCCCGAGTGACGACCAAGGCAATTACCTTCCTGGACCGGTCTACTTCACTAAGGCTGGACCGAACTACTGTGTGGCCCCTATTACAACTGTTACGGATACTGACCCCATTACGGGCGAAGTAATCCTGGCCAGTCCCAACGTTACGATCGGGGCCATCTTCAACTAAGCTGCAACAGGCATGATGCGACGAGCCGCCCTTCGGGGCGGCTTGTTTTTTGCGCGGAGTTTGAACGTGCGGCGGCGCGACTCGCGCGCTGCGGATGATTCAACGTCGCAGGCGGCGCGGGTGCGGCGTTTAGACTGGTAAAGTCTGCTCGAATCGAATGACCCACCGGTTTCAGTCCCTTCGCCGCTTTCGCTTCAATCTGCCGCAACGCATCGCTGCGGGACTGCTGGCGCTTTTTCTTGCGCAGGGATTCTGGATTACGAGCCGGCAAACGCTGACGG
>JBAWFY010000744.1:0-11298 GCA_049592335.1 Occallatibacter sp. | reverse complement strand
GTGCTGTTTCTGCCCTTTCTCCTGATCGACATGGTGACGGCCGCGATCACGACCTCGATCGGCATGTTTCAGTTGCCGCCGGTCGTGGTCTCGACCCCGCTCAAGATTCTGCTCTTTGTGATGGTGGACGGCTGGAACCTGTTGGCCAATTCCTTGCTGCACAGTTTTTGACGCGCAGCTTTTTGGGAGGAGACCTGTGACGCCCGATCTGGTTGCCGAACTGATGCGCCAGCTGCTGCGCGAAGCGATGATCGTCGCCGCTCCGTTGCTGATTGCCGCGGCAGCCCTGAGCTTTGTGCTGAGCCTGCTGCAGACCCTCACCAGCCTGCAGGAGCAGTCGCTGACATCAGTGCCTCGACTGGCCCTGATCGTGCTCATCCTGCTCGCCGCGATGCCCTGGTTTCTGGAGCGGCTGGCCGCATATACACGGCTGTTGCTGGGGGACTTTCACCGGTATCTGGGATGAAAGACAGCTAACAGCTCTAGCAGAACCGGTTGGCTGACTTGGCAAAACGAGTCGTTAAGTGAGGGGAGGCTGAGAGCTGATAGCTGAAGGCTGAAGACATAATGACCGATTGGCCGACATTTCTGAGCGCAATGACGCTGGCCCTGGTGCGAGTGAGCGGGATGGTGGCCTTTGCCCCGTTCTTCTCCTCGACCGCCCCGCCCATGCGCGTCAAAGCAGTCTTTGCGGGCGCAGTCGCCTTTCTCCTGGCGCCGCTGGTCGCCACGCTCCCGAATGCGCAGGCCTCGATCGGCTTCTCGTCGCTCCTCGGCGAGCTTTCAGTCGGTCTCGTTTACGGCCTTTCGCTCGCGCTGCTCAACGAGATGCTGCTCTTCGCCGGCCAGATTGCCGGACTGCAGTTCAGCTTCTCTCTGGTCAACCTCATGGATCCAGCGTCGGCCATTCAGACGCCGCTTCTGGGCGAGCTCTTCCAGTTGATGGGCACGCTGGTCGTGATCGCCGCCGGCCTCGACCGCATCCTGCTGGCCTCGATGGTGCGTAGCTTTCACGTCGTGCCGCTGGGAGCCTTTGCCCTGGGCCGACCGGCTACGCTGGTGATCGTGCGCGCGGCAGGCGGCATTTTCCTGGCCGCGCTGGAGCTGGCCGCGCCTGTGCTGGCCGCGACCATGCTGGTTGAAATCTCTGTGGCGCTTCTGGGCAAGCTCAGCCCGCAACTGCCGGTGATGATGCTGACCGTGCCCCTCAAAACCCTGACCGGCTTCATCATCCTTGGTGGCTGCCTCGCGCTTTGGCCGCGCTTTATCGAAGCGCGCTTTGGAGAATTGCTCGACATGGCCGAGCGCCTGATTGCCGCGCCCGCGGCGGGCCCAGGGCTGGGAGGCTGAACCGTGGCCGGAGAGCGCACAGAACAGGCCACACAGCATCGGCGGGAAAAGGCGCGGCGCGAAGGCGACGTTCTTCATAGCCGCGAATTGACGGCTGCGGCGGGAACCCTCGCCGGAGTGCTGGCGCTGGGAGCATTGGGCGGCCGGACGATGGAGGCCTGGCGCGAAGCCTTTCAAGGATTTCTTGCGCTCGGCGCGCCGGCCCATTGGGAGCCCGCCACCGTGCTGCCGACACTGATCGCCGCGCGCCATCTGACGATCGCGGTGCTTACGCCGCCTGCCATTGTGATGGCGCTGGTCGCGGTGGTTGCGCTCTCGGCCGGCGTCACTCAGACCGGCGGTGTGAGCCTGCATGCCAGCGCTCTGGCCTGGAAACTCGATCGCATTAACCCCATCACGAACGTCAGTAACCTGTTCTCGCTGCGCGCCGCGGCCCGGCTCGGCAAATCGCTGGTTCCGGCCAGCTTTCTCGCTGTCTTTGCCGTGCAGCGCATCGCCCATCAGCTCTCCCTCCCGCCGTTTTCGACCGAACGCCTCGAACTGCTGGGCAAAGACGTTTACGGCATGCTCCTGGCCGCGGCCTGGCTTCTCTTCGGCTGGTCGCTCATCGACTATCTGGTGGAGTGGCAGAGCCGCGAGTCGCGCCTCAAGATGAGCCGCCAGGATCTGCGCGACGAATACAAGGAGACTGAGGGCAGCCCGCAGATTCGCGGCCGCATTCGCAACCTGCAGCGCCAGATGCGCCGCCGCCGCGTGAAGGCCGACGTGGCCAAAGCTGCCGTGGTCCTGACCAATCCCACGCACTACGCCGTGGCTCTGGGCTTCGATTTCGCCACCATGGAGGCTCCAAAGGTATTGGCCAAGGGACGCAACCTTCTGGCCGAAGAAATCAAGGCCGAGGCCCGCTGGGCGGGCGTGCCCATCGTGGAGAACCCGCCGCTCGCCCGCTCGCTCTATCGCACGGTCGAGGTAGGCCAGGCCATTCCCGCCGAACTCTATGCTGCCGTGGCCGCGATTCTGGCTTATCTCTACCGCCAGCGTGTGGAGGCCGAGATACGCGAGCGCCAGGCGCGGGATGCTGCCGCGCGGACGCGCCCCGGCGCTTCGTCTTTTGGAGCCTCCGGGCGCATTTGAATTTCCTAATGCCGCTTCGCACTTTGAGGCGATTGGAGCGCTTCGGTCTTTAGGACGCTCGGCGCTTTCGGGATTTGGAGAAGACATTCGATGAGCACAGCAACCTTACCGACCGGAGCTCTTCCATCGCAGGGCTCCATCCTGCACCGGCTGCGCGATTACCTGCTGCCCATGGCGGCCATCAGCGTAGTCTTCGTCATGCTGGTTCCGGTGCCGGCCGCGGGGCTGGACTTTTTGCTGGCGCTCTCGATGGCCGCTTCGGTCATCGTCTTCCTTTCCGCCGTGCAGATTCGCCGCGCCGTGGAGCTCTCGGTGTTTCCCACGCTGCTCCTGCTCCTTACCCTCTTCCGTCTTTCGCTGAACATCGCGTCCACCCGCCGCATTCTGCTGCACGGCCAGGAGGGGACGAGCGCCGCAGGCAAGGTGATCGAGGCCTTCGGCCAGTTCGTGGTGGGCGGCAATTATGTCGTGGGCTTCGTGCTTTTCCTGGCTTTAGTCGCCATCCAGTTTCTCGTTGTCTCCCATGGCGCGGTGCGCACCGCCGAGGTCACGGCCCGGTTCACTCTCGATGCCCTTCCCGGCAAACAGATGGCCATCGACGCCGATATGAACGCGGGGTCGATTGACGAGGTTGAGGCGCGCCGCCGCCGCCAGGCCATCGCCCGCGAGGCTGAATTCTACGGCGCCATGGACGGCGCCGCGCGCTTCAATCAGCGCGACGCTCTGGCCACCATTCTGATTACCGCCATCAACATCATTGCCGGCCTGCTGATCGGAACCCTGCAGCAGGGCATCGACCTGGCCGAAGCCGCGCGCACCTATACCGTGCTCACCGTCGGCGACGGTCTGGTCACGATCATTCCGTCTCTGCTGGTCTCGGTCGCCGGCGGTATCACGCTCACCCGGGCCAACTCCGCGGGCATGCTGGGCGGCGAAATTCGCCAGCAGTTGCTGGGCCGTCCGGCAACGCTCTACATAGCCAGCGCGGTCTCGGCCTGCATGTGCCTGATTCCCGGCCTGCCCAAGTTGGCCTTTCTGGCCGTGGCCGCAGGGCTGTTCATCGGCGGCCGCCGGATTGCAGCTCAGCCCCCGGCCCCGCCTGCCGAGCTCGCGCCCGCCGAAAAGAAGAAGGCCGACGGCGCAGCGCAAACTTCGGAGCTCTCCCTGCTCCTGCGCCTGGAGGAACTGACTCTCGAGATCGGTTTCCAGCTGATTCCGCTGGTCGACGAGAAGCAGGGCGGCCAATTGCTAACCCGGGTGCGCACGCTGCGCCGCCATCTGTCCTCGGAGATGGGCTTTTTGGTTCCGCCCGTGCACATCTCCGACAACCTGCGTCTGAAGCCACGGGAGTACATGATCTCGCTGCGCGGCATAGAGATCGGCCGCTGGCAGACCGAGGGCCCACAACTGCTGGCTGTCTCGGGAGAACCCGGCCGCCGTCCGCTTACAGGCAAGGAAACGCGCGAGCCGGCCTTCGCAGTGCCCGCGGTCTGGATCGCGCCGGCGCTCGAAGAACAGGCCATTGCCGCCGGCTATTCCGTGGTGGATGCCGTCACGGTGATCACGACGCATCTGGGCGAGCTGGTCCGCCAGCATGCCGGCGAACTCCTCGGCCGGGCCGAGATTAAGCGCCTTCTCGACTCGCTCAACGATTCGCACCCCAAGCTGCTCGAAGAGCTGGTTCCCAAGCTGCTGACCCTCGGCGAGGTGGCCCGGGTTCTCGAACAGTTGCTGCGCGAACGGGTTTCGATCCGCGATCTGGGCGCGATTCTCGAGGCGCTGCTTGAAACCGCGCCCGTGAACAAGAGCCTCGTCGCCCTGGTCGAAGCCTCGCGGCAGGCTTTGGGACGAAGGCTGATTCGGCCGCTCCTCGACTCGGACGGCCAGCTCCCGGTTCTCCTGCTCGATCCCGGAATCGAGGAAGAGATTCTGGCGGCGGTTTCGCCCGAAAGTGGCCAGCGCCTGCTCACCGCTGCAGCCCACCCCGGAACCCCGATCGTGCGCCGGCTCGCCGATTCTGTGAGATCCCTTATCGGCTCCTCATCTTCCGCGGCACCGCCCGTGCTTCTTTGCCCAAGTCCGGCCCGTTATCACGTCAAGCGCTGGCTGGAATCGGTCCTGCCGCGTCTTGCCGTCGTCGCTGCTGGAGAGATTCCGCCGGAGATCCGGCTACGCCCGGTGGGCACTGTGCGCTGACGGGGCAGGGAACCAGGTAATAAACGAGGCCAGCTGCAGAACCACTGAAGTTTGCCAAAGGGGAAAATACGATGGGAGTCAACGGAAGCGCTGCAGTGCGAGACTCCAAACCCGCGGGCCGCCGTGCAGGGGCCGCGAACTACCCTCCGCAGGGAGGGGTGGGGCCGGTTCTTACCGGCGAGCAGGAGCGTGTCCTGCTGGAGCATCTGCCGATCGTACGTTTTCTCGCGCGCCGCATTCATGAACGGCTGCCCCAGCACGTCGATATCGAAGACCTGGTCTCGGCCGGCGTGGTGGGATTGATGGACGCCTTCGCCAAATTCGATCCCGGGAAAAAAGTACAATTCCGCAGTTACGCGCAGTTCCGCATTCGCGGCGCGATCCTGGACAGCCTGCGTACGCTTGACTGGAGTCCCCGCGAGTTGCGCCGCAAGGGCCGCGCTGTCGAAGAGGCCATCCGCGTGGTGACGGCGCGCCTGGGCCGCGCCCCCGGCGAGGCCGAGGTGGCCGCCGAGATGGGGCTGGGCCTCGATGACTATCAGCAGCTGCTTGGAGATCTGAAAGGTCTCGAGATCGGCACCCTGCATATCGAGCGCAGCGAGAGCTCGGGTGAAGAGGAATTGGCCTACGTGCCGGGCCGACCGGACGAAGATCCCCTCTTCCGGTGTCTCAAGGGCGAGCTCGAGGAGCGGCTGGCCGAGGCCATTACAGATTTGCCTGACCGGGAACGGCTGGTGATGACTCTCTACTACTACGAAGAGATGACCATGCGCGAGATCGGACTGGCCCTGGGCGTGGTCGAGTCGCGCGTCTCCCAGGTGCATGCTTCGGCCGTGGTGCATCTGCGCGCGGCCTTACGCGATCTGGCGGCCCGCGGCGCGGCCGAACACTTTCCACTGCGCAAGCCGCCGCGCAGAGCCTGAGCCCCGCCCGTCCGGCAGGGATCGATCGGCCCGTGGGCGCGCAAGGGACGGCGGGATGAAGACGGGAACGGCGGGACGACGACAGCGAGTACGGATCGAAACGAAGGATGAGTGAAGCCGAAAGAGGAGCGTAAGCGTGACGGAAAAAACCCTCAAACAAGACGAGATCGATGCCCTCTTCGAAGCCGTGCGCAGCACATCGCCCGAATCGCCCCGGCCCGAGGCGCGAGCCCGCGTCGTGCCCTACAATTTCTCCTCGGCCGGGCAGATTTCCACCGACCAGATGCGCGCCATCAGCATGTTGAACGACCTGTTCGCGCGCAACCTCACGCACAATCTGGCCGCCTGGCTGCGCACCCGCTTTCAGGTCAACCTGGTCTCCGCCGAACAGATCCAGTTCAATGAGTTTCTGCTCAGAATTCCCGAGATCAGCTACGTCGCCTCGGTGCGGCTCGAGCCCCTGGGCGCGCTCTCGGTGATGCAGCTCGACCTGGGGCTGGCGCCGCCGATGATCGACCTTTTACTGGGCGGAGACGGCAAGGACGGCCCGCTGCGCGAGCTGACCGACATCGAGGAATCGATCCTCGGCAGCGTGGTCGAGATCGTGTGCCGCGAGCTGACGATCGCCTGGCAGCAGGTGGGCCTGAGCTTCAACTTTGAGCGCCGCCAGATGCAGACCCAGGTGGCGCGCATTATTGCCGTGACCGAGAAGGCGCTCTGCCTGAGCTTCGAAATCCGCATGCCGCACAGTTCCGGCCTCCTGAACCTGGCGTTTCCCGCAGTGGTGGCCAATACCATCCTGCGCCGCCTGACATCGGACTGGGGCCGGCGCAGCCATCATCCCGGCGAGACCCGGTCCCGGGTGGAGGAAGCGGCGCGCCGCATTCGCTTTGGCTGCAGCCTGCAACTGCCCGCCGTTTCTCTGGCCGCGAGCGCACTCGAGCGCATGCAGCCGGGAGACGTTCTGCGCCTCGACGTGGGAGCGGGCTCGCTCTCCGAGTGGCGAGTGGCCGGCGTGCCCATCATCGAGGCGCGCGCCATGCGCCGGGGAGAGCACCGCGCGGCGCGCGTGGAACGCGCCGTCGCCGGGAGTGAGAAATGAAAACCTACTTCGATTGCTGGTCTGAAGTTGCAGCTGCCCTCTTCTCGCAGGCTCTGGCCGGAGAACCCGAATTGTCCGAGTCCCTGCCCAAGCCCATCGCGGGCGAGGCCTTTGGCTGGTCGGCAACCCTTGCAGGAGATGTCGAGGGACAGTTCTCGATCCTGCTCGACGGCGCGATTCTCTCCGCCCCGCTCATGGGCGAAGGTGTCGATCAAAAAGCGGGCTGGAAGGAACTGGTCCGCGAGGCCTTCGACGCCGCCGCCGGAGAACTGCTGGCGCGCGCCGGCAAGAAGTGTCAGATCGCGAAGTGCGACGACATTACGGCCGAGAGTCAGGTCTCGCATGGTTTTCAGCTTCGCTCGGGAGACAAAGTCTTTGCCGTCCTGATCCGGGACGACCTGCGCCTGCGCGAGGCCAAAACTCAGCCTCAAGCGAGCGCGGTCGGCGATCGCGATGCGCGCGCGGCAGCAGCCCCGCCCGCGGGCTTGAGCCCGGGTCTCGAACTGCTGCTCGACGTCGAGCTCGAAGCGGCGCTGCGTTTCGGCGCGCGCGAGATGCCGCTCGGCGAAATCCTCGAACTGGGGCCGGGCGACGTCGTTGAACTCGATCGCCATGTGGCCGACCCGGTGGACCTGATTGTGGGCGACAAGATCGTGGCCCGTGGCGAGGTCGTGCTGGTCAACGGCAACTTCGGACTGCGTGTGACCGAGGTGGCAGCGCCCAGAAAGCGGCTGGAGAGCGTGCGATGCCTCTTCTGAAGCGAGCCGCAGCGGCTGCCGGCGAACGATCGGGCGCGCAGACTAGAATTGCGATGGAGAGCGCACCTACGCCTGCCGCGGGCGGGAAGTGGCCCGGGGCACCTGCGAAAAGCGGGATTCTCCGCACCTGCTCTAACCCCCACTGCGATTCGGGCTGGCTGCATCTCTGGCGCAGCCGGGAGACGCCGGTCTTCGAAGGCGGCTGGTGCTGCTCGGCTCGATGCACCGTAGCCTGCGTGGAAGCGGCGCTCGGGCGCGAGGCGGATGCGCGGGGTGCGGCGCGCGAAGTGCACCGCCATCGCATTCCTCTGGGCCTCGCCATGCTCGAGCAGGGCTGGATCGCGCAGAACGAACTGCGCGCGGCTCTCGCCGCGCAGCGCAGCGCCGGATGTGGCAAGCTGGGCGAATGGCTGGTGCGCCAGCAGAGTACGAGCGAGGAACGGGTGACCCGGACGCTGGGCCTGCAATGGGGTTGTCCGGTGCTGAGCATCGATTTTCATCATCCGGGAGACCTCACGGCTCTGGTGCCGCGGCTGTTCGTCGATGCCTTCGGCGCACTGCCTTTGCGCCTGGCCGCGGGGAAGATTCTCTACCTGGCTTTTGACGATCGTGTGGATCCCGCGCTGGCGCTGGCGGTCGAGCGCATGACCGGGCTGCGCGTCGAAGTCGGCTTGGTCGAGAGCTCCCGCTTCGGTCCCGCGCACGCACGCGCTCTTGAGGCGCGCTTTCCGCCTGCGGGCCTGATCGAGGCGGCCACGGAGCAGGCTCTGGCGCAGGCTCTGGCCAAGGCCATTGAAGAGTCGCGTTGCGTAGAAGCGCGACTGGTGCGCGTGCATGACTGCTACTGGCTGCGTCTCTGGCTACGCCCGCAGACCGGAGCTGTGCCCGAAGCGGGCTCCATCCGGGACCTGATTGCCTCGACCGTCGGCCACTGATCTACGAACCGGGTCGCGTAGAACCGCCATCGAGAGACAGGATGCCGAGAGACTCTGAAGGGGCCCGGGAGCGAGTTTCCTCGCTCATGCTGCGATCGAAAACGCCGATAGGCAAAGTGGGGGGGGCTCGGTCATGAGCGAGATTCGAGCGCTGATCGTGGATGACTCTTCGGTCATGCGCAAGATTGTGGAGCGCGCACTGCGCCAGGCCGGACTGGATGTGCTGGTGGTGCACGAGGCCGGAACCGGCGTCGAAGGGCTAGAGGTGCTGAGGACCACGACCGTGGACCTGATTCTTTCCGATATCAACATGCCGGCCATGGATGGCCTGGAGTTTCTGCGCCAAATTCGCGCCCAGAACCTTGCCTGCGGGGTTCCCGTCGTCATGATCACCACCGAGTCGAGCGAGGAGCATGTGAAAGAGGCGATTCAGGCCGGGGCCCAGGGGTACATTCGTAAGCCCTTCACGGCCGAACAGGTCAAGGAGCGGGTATTGCCGCTGGTACGCGCGGCCTAGCGGGGAGGATCCTGTGCTGGTCAATGGCGTGCGCGCGGCTGCGATTGTGGGCGCTGGAAGGCCACGGTCGTGTCGAACACCGAGCGAAGGGAGCAGACGATGGCGGTATCGTTGCGTGAATCGGTCGAGCGGGTCTCCGACCCGCGCAATCTGGATGCCAGCGTGGAAGAGGTCTTCCGGCTGATGCTGGGCATCGAGTGCAGGCGCGAGGCCGGGCCGGCCGTCCAGGAGACGGAGACGGTGACGGCGGTGGTGGGTTTTGGCGGCATCCTGAGCGGGGCCTGCGTCTTCCGCTCCGGCGCCCGGGCGGCGCTGAGAATTGCCTCGCAGATGACCGGCATGGAGTTTAGGGAGATCGACGACACGGTCAAGGACGGCATCGGCGAAATCTGTAATATGCTGGCCGGAGCGTGGAAAGGCAAGGTGCCGGAGTTGTCTGCCAACGCCGGCCTTTCGGTTCCCGCAGTGATTACGGGCAGGGACTACCACCTGCACGTTCAGGCGCCCGAGTTTCAGATTCACCACATCTATCGCTTTGACGACCAGGTCTTCGAGGTGACGATCGTCTGCGATGGCCTGCAATAAGACAGGGAGTAGCCAGTAGAGAATAGCCAATAGGCAGAGACCGATCGCGCGATCCCCGAGAACTGAGGCCTTTCTACTCCCTGGTCTCACCCCCTTGAACCTCTTCTAATCTCTCCCTCCCGCCCTTCGGCCCTCCATCTGCATGGGACTGCTGTCGACGAGGAGATTCCGTGATGGACAGTGGCTACTATGCGGCGATGACCGGACTGGTGGCGCGCACCCAGGCTCTCGATACGGCGGCGGCGAATCTGGCCAACGCCCAGACGCCCGGATTCCGGGCCGAGCGCGAGTTCTTCCGCTCCGTTCTTCTGGGGCCGGACGGCGCGGACTCGCAACTCGGCGAGACGGTGAACAACTACGGCCTGCTGGGCGGCGACCGGCTCTCGATGGCTCAGGGCGCGCTCGTCACCACCGGCAATCCACTCGATCTCGCCATTGAAGGTCAGGGATTCTTCTCCGTGCAGACGCCGAATGGTTTGCGCTACACGCGCGACGGCAGTTTTCACCGCGCGCCCAATGGCCAGCTCGTGGATGAGGCCGGCGAACCGGTGCTCTCGGTGACAGGCCAGACCATCCAGATTCCGCCGGGCGAGATCTCCGTAGGAAGCGATGGAGCGATCTCTGTGACCGGTGGCGTGGTTGCGCAGGTTGGGGTCTTTGACTTCACGGCAGGAACGGAGCTGATGCCGGAAGGCGCCAACCGCTATGTCGCGCCCAAGGGCGCGAAGCCTGTCGCCGCAACCGGATCGATTCACCAGGGCGCGCTCGAAGGCGCCAATCAGGATGTGGTCCAGGGCACGCTCGACCTAGTCATGATGCAGCGCCAGGCCGAGATGATGCAGCGCGCTCTCACCGTATTCCACACCGAATTCAACAAGTTTGCGACTGAGGACTTACCGAAGATCTAGTCCAGGACGAGGAAACAAGTTTGCGACTGAGGTTTTGCAAAAACCCGGTCCAAAACGAGGGAAACGACATGATTCGAGCCTTGTATACCGCCGCCAGCGGCATGAGCGCGCAACAGATGAATCTCGACACCATCGCCAACAATCTTGCCAACTCCTCCACCACGGGATTCCGGCAGCTGCGCCTGCAGTTTCAGGACATGGTGTACCAGAACCTGGTGACGCCGGGCGCGGCCGAGAGCCAGACCACTGTCGCAGCCGGGCTGCAGATCGGTCTGGGAACCAAACCGGCGGCGACCGAGGTGATCAATACCCAGGGCGAATTGAACGAGACGGACAATCCCCTGGATCTGGCCATTCAGGGTGCGGGCTTTTTTCAGGTGCAGCTTCCCAATGGGACCATAGGCTATACGCGCGCCGGACAGTTTCAGTTGAACAATCAGGGAACCATGGTGGACGTCAACGGCAACCCCCTGATTCCTACCATTACCATTCCCACCAATGCCACCGCGGTCACCATCACCCAATACGGGGTGGTGAATGCGACCCTTCCCGGACAGCAAAATCCCTCCCAGCTCGGCCAGATTCAATTGGCGAACTTTCCCAACCCCGGCGGTCTCGAGAGCATGGGTAACAACCTGCTGCAAGCCACGCTCAACTCCGGCGACGCAGTGTTGGACAATCCGGGCGGGACGCAGGGGATGGGCACGTTGCAGCAGGGGTATCTCGAAAACTCCAACGTCGACGTGGTCACGGAATTCGTGCAGATGGTCCTGGCGCAGCGGGCCTACGAGTCAAACTCCAAGGTCATCAAAGCCGCCGATGACATGTACTCCCAGGTCAACAATATGACGCACTAATCGTGCGCCTCGGTTGAAGGGTTGCCCGGACAC
>JBAWFY010000743.1:0-10621 GCA_049592335.1 Occallatibacter sp. | reverse complement strand
GACGATGAATCCGCCCGAGGCTTCGCCGCGTTCGCTGACGAGAATGCGCTTGAGGCGATGGCGCTCTTCGTCGGAGGCGATTTTGCGGCTGACGCCGATGTGCGAGACAGTGGGCATGAAGACCAGGAAGCGGCCGGGAAGAGCGATGTGCGAAGTAATGCGCGCGCCCTTCTTGGCGATGGGCTCCTTGGCAATCTGCACCAGAATCTCCTGGCCCGGCTTCAACAGGTCGGAGATGATGGGCAGATCGGAGGTCTGCGCGGAACGGCGCGAGGGACCGCGGCGGCCCTGCTGCGGCCCACGCCCGCGCTGGCCACGATCATGGCGATCGCGCGTGCGGGCCGGACGCGTGCCCGGCTTGGCTGCTGCATCTTCCTCTTCTTCTTCCTCGCCGTTCGGCTCGTCGAGATCCTGCTGGATGCGGTGGTCGAGATGCGCTTCCTGCAGCATTTCGCCAAAGTCACCGGGGCGCACATTCGAGGGCAGCGTCTCCTCTTCGTACACATCGCCATCGTGAGCGTGGGCGGGCTCGAACTTTTGCCGCCGGCCGCGCGGCGCGGCTTCAAACTCCTCGCCTTCGATGGTTTCCTCTTCGACCACGCCCACGCCGGGCTTATAGGCTGAAGCCGGAGCATTGGCTTTCTTAGCTGCCGGTTTCCCTGGTGCTGTTTTCGCTGCCGCTTCGTCTTCCTTCTTCTTTCCAAAGCCAAAGAGGCGAAAGCCCGTGGGCGACGAAGGATCGACGCGGTGCGATGCAGAGGCGTCGATGTCTTCTTCTTCCGATTCCTCGTCATCCGATTCGTCGTCTTCGTCTTCTTCTTCGAATTCGTCTTCGTCCGATTCTGCCGACAGTTCGGACTCCGCGGGAACGAGAATGGTTTCTGCCGGAGCAGACTCCATGATCTCCTCAAACTCCGCTTCCGCGTCAGGCTCGGCCGCAACCGCAGCTTCGGCGGTTTCGAGCTCGGGGGCCTCTTCTTCTGTCTCGGCGGAGTCGTCCTCTTCGAGATCCTCGCCGGCTTTCGAGACGTGGGTCTCTTCTTCGTACGTTTCCTCTTCAAAGTCGAAGGCCGGTTGCGCGGGCTCCTTCGTCAGCGCTTCATGAGGTGCCTCAATCTCTTCGAACTCCTCGATAGTCTCGCGTGCCGCAGCGCCGGCTTCGGGCGGGGCAGCGTCGTCGGCCGGAACTTCGGCCCCGCCTTCCTCGGTAGCTTCCGGCGGGCGCTCGCGATGCCGCGAAATCGACTCTCCGGGCAAGAGCCCGCTGCCGTCCCAGGTGATCGGCGCCTCGATCAGCGTGGAAGGCCTGGAAGTGTAGCGGGGAGCGACGGGCTCCGCCACTTCCTTCGGCGTCTCGGACGCCGCCGTGCTTCCGTACTTCGACAGCGATTCGCCGGGCAGCACGAAGGCCGCCGGTTCCGCGTGCGATGCGGGGCGCTCCGCACGAGCCTCGTGCGCTGGCGCCGACTCTTCAAACTCGGCGGCGTCATCCCGCTCGGTTTCGCCTGACTGTGTTTCCGGGATCCCTTCCGGCGCCATCTCCTGCCCACGCCCGCCGCGGCGACGACGGCGTCCGCGCCAGCGCCGCCCGCCAGGCCCTTCCTGTTCCTGCGCTCCGGCCTGGCCTGCGGCGGTTTGCTCTGGGGCAGCCGGCTCTACCGTCAGCTCCTGCGTCGCCGGCCGATCCTGCCGCGGCTCCGGGCGTCGCTGCCCGGAACGCGAACCACGCTCGGCGGCGCCACGTTCGTCCTTGACTCGTTCTCCATTGCCCCGATCGTCGACAGCCCGTTCCTGCTGGCCATTTGGGTCGAAGCCCTGCGGATGCCGAACCTCGCGCGGTGCCTGCCCTGCTCCGCTGGCCGCGGCCTTTTCAAGCTCGTCGGTCTCTTCCTGGTCCTCGAGCTCCATAAAGTCGGTGACGTAAAGAAACGCGTCCCGCTCCAGGCCAAGATCGACAAATGCCGACTGCATGCCGGGCAAAACCCGTGTGACGCGCCCGTTGTAAATGGAACCCGCGAGGGTGTACTCGTTTTCGCGTTCGTAGTAGATTTCCGCGAGTTGATCGTCTTCTAAAATCGCAAGCCGCGTCTCATGCGGCGTGCTTGAAATACAAATTTCCTTTGCCATCGTACCTTTCCATCCGGCAGCCTGAGGCAGCCGGAACAAGCGGCAAGGTTCGGTGGAGTCGCGCGAAGACGGCAGGAGAGTAGATGGGCGGATGACCGATAGGGCAATCGAAGGAGGTCTCCGGCGCGGCTGCCTGCCCGAAAGGCGGCGAGCCAACGTGGAAAGACCGAACGTACCGCTGGTGGCGGCGATCCTCTCCGAGAGAGTCCCAGGCGGCCATGGCTATCAGATCGAGGGCGTACGCGAGGAACTTCCACACAACGTCCGCCAACATCGATCCAATTCCGCAACAATCGCCAAAGGCGATCGGCGAGCCGAGCCGCAGGCCGAACCGACCGGTTCCGGTCGATAAAGCCGAGCGGCTATCCCGTCTCTCGGTGCTCATAAACTCATTCCTGTCGCGCGCGATCCCCCGGGGACCATGCCGGCAATTTCCTCACAATCTTGCTTTTGCGGTCCAAAAGCGAGCCAATCGTTCCCGGACCGCACACACAATTCAATCTTTGCCGGGCCACATCGAAACGTCCTTTAAGACGCTTCAGTTCACGAAACGGCGCATGCGCACGTTCATTGCCACACCCAGCGCCAGAAACGTAAACAGCACCGAAGATCCGCCATAACTCATTAAGGGTAAAGGGATTCCGGTGACGGGCATGAGCCCTATGACCATGCCAACGTTGACCGCGATCTGGAAGGTCAACACAGCCACAATTCCCATGATAATGAGAGAACCGGGCAGGTCGGCGGCTGTTTGTGCGTTCTGAATCAAACGCATCAATATGAGGAAGTATAGCAGCAGCACAAAGATCGCGCCCACAAAGCCGTGCTCCTCGCTAAAGGCGGCAAAGATGAAGTCCGTATAGGGGATGGGCAGGAAGTACCCCTGCGTCTGCGTGCCCTTTCCCGTTCCCTTGCCCCAGATGCCTCCGGAACCCACGGCAATCTTCGACTGCATCACCTGGTAACCCGCGCCCCGGGGATCGGCATCGGGGTTGATAAAGCTTGTTAAACGGCCCTTCTGGTAGTGGTGCACCATGCCGCTCGACCACACTCCAAGCGCCAGCGCCGATCCGCACACGGTCAGAATCAGCGCCTGTCGAATGCTGATCCCGCCCAGAAACAGCCCCGCCGCAAGAATCGGGAAATAGGTCAGCATCGTTCCCATGTCCGGCTGTTTCAACACCAGGACCATGGGGACGCCCACCAGCAATAAGGCCTTGAAGATCTCGCGCCAGGTGAGATTGCGCCCGCCCAGATTGGCAAAATAGCGCGCCGCGATCATCACCAGCACAAGTTTCACCAGCTCCGAAGGCTGAAAAAGGAGGGGACCGGCTTTGATCCAGCGCCTGCCGCCAAGTGCGTTATGGCCGAGCGGCGTGAAAATGGCCAGCAGCGACACCAGCCCGAATCCATACGCCCAGGGAGCCCAGTCCAGAATCCGGTGGTAGTCGATCTTCGAGAAAGCGAACATCAACACAAAGCCTGCGGCAAACCAGAAAACCTGCCGCGATTCAAAGTTGGCAAACTTCGTATGGGCCGTGGTCGAGTGAACCTCCACCAGAGAAATGGCGCACATACCCAGCAGCAGCAGCAGCAGCCACCAGTCGAAATCGCGAAAACTCAGGAAACGGCGCATGGGCATGGGCTAGGGGTTCTTTCTCGTCTCCGGCCTGCGCTCGGGCCGCGCCGTCGCAATCTCCGCGGGATTTTGAGAGGACTTGACTGCCGGCACAGGCGCAGAAGTCGCCAACGCCCGTGCGGAAGTCGCCGACGAATGAACCGCTGGTTTTGCGCCACTCTGCGCAGCCGCCTGATTCCCGGCCACCACTCGCCCGTCCTGAACGTAAAACCGCCCGCTCTGAATGTGGCCCTTCGCCCCCGATCCCACCGTAGGCGACGACCACACCACGCCGACCTCGACGGGCGCAGCAGGCTTATCCGGCGGCAAGTTCCCCGCTTCCCGTCGCTTCTTATTCACGAACGCGGCCACGATCTGCGCCCCGATCCGCGCCGGGTAATAGCTGAACTCCCCGTTCTGCCATAGCACCGCGACCACAAGTTGGGGATTGCGCCGCGGCACCACGCCCACAAACCACACATTGGGATACGTGCTCCGTCCCTTGTTGGTCTTCTCGAGCGCCTCGTGGCTCATCTGCTGCGCGGTTCCGGTTTTGCCTGCCAGGTCAATTCCCTCCAGATGCGCCGAACCCGCCGTGTGATAAAGCCCTGGCTCCGTCACGTCGGCCATGCCGTCGGTCACGATCTCCCAGTTGGCCGGATCGATCGGCACATACGTATCGCCCGTTCCGGGAAAACTATCGGCCAGCGACTTCTTAAACTCGTCGGGAAGCTGATCGGGAAACACCACATGCGGCCGCACCATATGGCCGCCCGAAGCAATGCCGCCGATGATCCGCGCCAGTTGCAGCGGCGTGGCCTCCACCGCACCCTGCCCAATCGCCACGTCGAGCGTTTCGTCCGGATACCAGCGGTGATGAAAGTTCCGGATCAGCCACTGCGGCGAGGGCATCAGCCCCGGCTGTTCGCCCGGCAAATCGATCCCCGTCTTTTGCCCGTAGCCGAACTCGGTCGCGTATTTCACAATCTTGTCGATGCCCAGCTTATCGCCCAGCATGTAGAAAAATGTGTCGCAGGAGTACGGAATCGCGTTGTGAATGTCCACGGCGCCGTGGTGCTCGTCGCAGTGGTGATAGTAGCCGTACGGGCCCCATCCCCCATTGCACACAATATGCATGTTCTGCGCCACGCCTTCCTGCAATCCGGCCACCGCCATCAGAACCTTGAAGGTCGAGCCCGGAGCCAGCTGCGCCTGAATGGACTTGTTCAACAGCGGGTGATCGGGATCGGTCACCAGCCGGTTCCACTCCGCGCGGTCAATCTTGATGGCAAACGCGTTGGGATCGAAGCTGGGCCGCGAAACCATAGCCAGAATCTCGCCGTTGCGCGGGTCCATGGCCACGATGGCTCCGTTGCGATCACCCAACGCCAGCTCTGCCGCGCGTTGCAGATCGTTGTCGATGGTCAGCCGCAGGTCCTGGCCCTTCTCGGCCGGCTCAATTCCGAAATACCCCACCTCGCGCCCGTGGCTGTCCACGATCACTTCGCGGCTTCCGTCCTTGCCGCGCAGCAGTTCGTCGTAGGTCTCTTCCACGCCAGCCTTGCCCACTACGTCGCCCGGCTCGTAATAGGCAAAGCGCGGGTTGTCCAGGTCGTCTTCGCTCACCTCGCCCACGTAGCCGATCAGGTGCGCGGCAAAACCGTCCCGCGGATAGAGCCGCCGCTCTTCGTCGATAGTTTCAAGCTCCGGCAGTTCGTTGCGATGCGCGGCGATGAATGCCTGCTCGTCGGCGGTCACATCCTGCTTGATAGGAATGGGCTGATAGCCCGGCTGGCTGCGGTAGCGGTGCAGGGTCGCGCGCAATTGCTCCAGATCCAGGTCGAGACCCTTGGCAATGAACGGCAGATCAGCTTCCACATTCTTGTTCTGCTCGCGCACCAGAAAGCAGGTGACCGAGGGGTAATCGTCTACCACCAGCCGGTTTTCGCGATCGAAGAGCTTGCCGCGCGGCGCCAGAATCGGCTCCTTGCGGATGTGGTTCTGCTCCGCAAGCAGGCGGTAATTGTTCACGTCCAGCACCTGCAGCCGCCACAATCCGGCCACCAGCCCCAGCATCAGGAGCAAAATGCCGTACTGCACCACCGTCAGCTTGAACGTGGAAAGCTTTTCGCCGCGACTGCTGCCTAAAGCCATAAATCTCTATACATCCAGAATACCGCGAAGTCAGGGTTTTCGCCCGATCGTTACCGCCGACATCGCTGACTTCAGAGCTTCAATGGTCAGCGGCGGACTCTGTTTGAGGAGCATCTCGTGGCAGTTTGGGCACACAGGCCGGAGGTCGGTCTTCGGGGACAGTGATTCTTGATCCCTCGACCATTTCACTGGCGCTGTCCTCTGAGGGAAGGAGGTAACTTCGACGCGGACTATGGTTCTTAAGCTGACGCGCGGCGAAGAGGATAAGCGGCGCCGCATCCGCGACTTCCGTCTGGCTCTTGAGATCAAAATAATACGGTGTTGACTTCGCCCACTCGCTCCCCATAGCATGACGCCGAGCTATGCTTGCCGAATTGCCCTTCGACAAGGCTGCTAGCTGTGACTCATCTGACTCTGGTGCCCGCAGATACACACGGAGTCCGTTTCTCGAATGCCGGGCCCAAGCACACCTCGCTCTATTCCCCATAACGAAGGAACACCAGTTTTCGCTCTCGTACCTCGTGATACCTGATTGCGTCAATAACGAGAGCAGCCTTTCACAGATTTGTCGAGCGCTTTGAGGGCATTGATCGTGGGCTGACATGTGCGGCATTCTACCGACGCCAACTTCAGTTCAGCAACCCCCTTGGAGGAAGCGAGTCGGCCAATCGGTGGAACGCGCCGCAATCTGGAGTATGTCGCTCTGGAACCTAAGCACCCGCTCCCCCTTCGCGCCATGCGCTATTCTGTGCTGGGTAGCGCGCTTTTACCTTCTTCAATGCAAGGGCGGGAAATCATGGCCATCCAGACCCTCGAGCGTACCGCCAAACAAGTCGTGCTCACCGTTCAGCAATACTCCTTGTTTGCCAGCCAGGCGCTGATGAACCTCTTCCGCCCGCCGGTTTACTGGACGGACTTCCTCACCCAATCGGACATCATCGGTGTCGGTTCGCTGCCCATCGTGATCCTCTCGGGATTCTTTACCGGGGGCGTGCTGGCGCTACAGTCCTCAGCCACGCTTTCGGCCTTCGGCGCCACGGCGGTCACCGGCCAGTTCGTCTCGCTCACCATGATTCGCGAACTGGGCGCGGTGCTCACCGGCGTCATGGTTTCGGGCCGCAACGCGTCGTCGATGGCCAGCGAACTTGGATCGATGGTGGTGACCGAGCAGATTGACGCCATGCGCGCGCTCGGCGTCGATCCCATGCGCAAGCTGGTGACGCCGCGCGTCTTCGCCACCATCACCATGCTGCTCTTTCTCACCATTGTGGCCGATGGCTTCGGCATCGCCGGTGGCGCCGCGGTAACGGTCTTCCTGAACCACCAGAACGGCACCCAGTACTTCCACATGGCCTACGAGCACCTGCGCTACCCCGACATCGTTCAAGGGCTCGTGAAGCCGCTCTTCTTCGGCTTTATCATCGCCTCCATAGGCTGCTTCTACGGCATGAGAACCACCGGCGGCACCGAGGGCGTGGGCCGATCCACGATCTCCGCCGTCGTCAACGCATCCGTCCTCATCATCTTCGTTGACTTCCTCATCACCCACTTCCTGCTTTCTCTGCTTCCCTCATGAGCTATGCCGCCACTCCCGCGCCTCAACTTCCGCCGGCGGACTCGGGAGGGGAGCCGGTTGTCGAGCTCCGCAATGTCGCCGTCGCGTTTGACGGGCCAGCGGTGTTTGAGGATGTGAGCTTTTCGGTTGCGCCCGGCGAGACCCGCGTCCTTCTCGGACCCGCCGGCGTAGGCAAAAGCGTCCTGCTCAAGCTCATCATCGGTTTGATTCGTCCGCTCGAGGGCAGCGTCGAGCTCTTCGGAAAAGACATCTCGCACATGCCCGAGGACAATCTCTTCCCCCTGCGGGCGCGCGCGGGCATGGTCTTTCAGGAAGGCGCTCTGTTCGATTCGTTGACCGTGCGCGACAACGTGGCCTACCAGTTGATCCAGGAGCTGGTTCCCGACCAGGAGATCGACATGCGGGTTCGCGAGGCGCTGCGCTTCGTCGGCCTGGAGCAGACCTTCGCGCTTAATCCATCGAGTCTTTCCGGCGGCATGAGGCGGCGCGTCGCCATCGCCCGCGCCCTCATCCATCAGCCGGAGCTGATTCTCTACGACTCGCCCACCGGCGGCCTCGATCCCGTGACTTCAGAGACCATCATCGAGCTGATTGTGAAGCAGCGCGACGTGCGCTCGACGCCTGCTCTGCTCGTGACGCATCGCCTGCAGGACGCTTTCACGCTCTGCACCCATTACTTCGACAACGAGCAGGACCGCATGATTCCGCTGCCGCAAGGCCAGACCGATCCGAATACCACTTTTCTCATGCTCAACGAAGGCCGCCTGATCTTCGATGGCTCTCTCCACCAGCTGGTCCACTCCACCGACCCGTTCGTGCGCGAATTTCTGGAATAGAAAGCGGGAGGCAGGCAGCCGGCACAAAAAATCCCTCCCTCCCGGCAGGATCGCTTATTCTTGTAACAATCCCTTCTTGCTTCGGCAGGCCAAACCAGACAATTTATGACTACAGTCGCTTTGACGGTCGACGATCTTCGGGAGCAGTATACGCGGGAGATGGCGCTTGTCCGCCAGACCTGTGAGCGCACCGGAGACGGCACGGCAGCCATCCGGCGGCGCTCGGCGGTGGTAGACCGCATCCTGATCGAGATGTGGAAGCGGGCCTTTGCCGGCCTCCCGGCGCAGAACGTGGCCCTGCTGGCCCTCGGCGGCTACGGACGCAAAGATCTCTTCCCCTTTTCCGATATCGACGTGCTCTTTGCCTTCGCTGACGATAAAACCGAGGAGCAGTCGAAAGAAGCCGTGCGGTCGGTCATCCAGGGCATGTGGGACATCGGCCTGCGCGCCAGCCCCACCTCGCGGACGGTGAAAGAAGCCGGGCGATTCGATCCCGATAACCTGGAATTCACGCTGGCCACGCTCGACCGGCGCTTTCTGGCTGGGCAATTTCCCCTCTACCAGCAGCTTCACCAGGTCACATTTCCCGGCCTGGTGCTGAGCGAGTGGGCGACGATTACGCAAAAGCTCGGCGAGATTGCCCGCGCCCGCCACGCAAAGTTCGGCAACACCATCTTCCATCTGGAGCCGAACATCAAGGACTGCCCCGGCGGCTTGCGCGACTACGCGCTCGCCGTCTGGTTTGCGATTCTCTTCCACCTCAAAGAGACCAAAGAGTGGCCGCGCCAGCGCGGCGGCGTCTTCCAGAGCGCGCGCGGCGATGCTGAAGCAGCCTTCGATTTTCTGGCCGCGGCGCGATGTTTTCTGCACTTCCGCCACGGGCGCGACGACAACACGCTCGACTGGCAATCGCAGGACGAGGCCGCGGCGCGATCGATCGGCCTCGAAACCCGCGGAACCGCCGACCCCTCCTACTGGATGCGCACCTATTACCGGCACGCGCGCGTCGTCTATCGCCGCGCCGCGCTCCTGATGGAGCACCTGCCCGCGCCGGTCAGCTTCTATCGCCAGTTCCGACGCCGCCGTACGCCCATTGCCGGAACCGATTTCCTGCTCGACCAGGGCCGCATCGATGTCCTGCCCGGAGCGCAGTTCAATGACACGGCCGCCATTCTGCGCATCTTCTCGCTGATGGCCACGCACGGCTACATGCTCTCGCAGGCCGCCGAAGATCGCATTACAGACGCCCTGCCGGTGCTCGCGATCTCGATTCCCGAAGGGCCGTACCTTTGGAACGCGCTGCGCGAAGTGCTGCTGGGGCCGCACGCCGCCCACGCCCTGCGCACCATGCACGCCCTCGGGATTCTGGAGATGCTGATCCCGGAGTTCCACGGCATCGATGCGCTGGTGATCCGCGACAGCTACCACCGCTATACAGTGGACGAGCACACGTTCCTTGTCATCGACAACGTGCACGGTCTGCGCACGCCCGCCAGCGAGCACGAGCAGCGCCTGGCACAACTGCTGCCCGAGATCGACCGGCTCGATCTCTTCTTTCTCGCGCTGCTCCTGCACGACACCGGCAAGGGCCGGCGCTCGGGCCCGCACGCGCAGCAAAGCGTCGAATTAGGCGAGAGTTTCCTCGCCCGTCTCGATTTCGACGCCGAAGAGAAAGAAATCGTCCTCAAGCTAATCAAACTGCACCTGGAAATGTCGGCGGCCATGCGCCGTGACATCTTCGATCTCGACAATGTGAAGGGCTTCGCGGAGAAGATCGGCGAACCGCAGATGCTCAAGATGCTCACGCTGATGACCTTCGCCGACATCAAGGCCGTGAATCCCGACGCGCTCACGCCCTGGAAGGCCGAGAACCTCTGGCAGTTCTACATGTCCACGTCGAACTTCATGGATCGTTCGGTGGACGAAGCGCGCTACCACGCGGCCATCGACCCCACGCTGCTCAATCGCATCCGGTCGATGGTTCCACCGGCGCAGCACGATGCGCTCAAGCAGTTTCTTGAAGGCCTGCCGCAGCGCTACCTGCAAACCCGCCTGCCCGAGCAGATTCGCAATCATTTCCAGATGGCGCTCAACCTTGGCGAAGATGCGGTGCAGCTCGATCTGCGCCCCAACCGTCAGCTCTTCGACCTGACCGTGATCACGCGCGACCGTACGCGGCTGTTTGCCGACGTGGCTGGAGTATTGGCGGCGTGGGGCATGAATATCGTCCGTGCGGGCGCCTACTCGAACGACGCCGGAGTGATTGTAGACAGTTTTCATTTCACCGACATTTTCCGCACCATCGAACTA
>JBAWFY010000742.1:0-2496 GCA_049592335.1 Occallatibacter sp. | reverse complement strand
GCTCAGCGGAGTGGCGCGCTACCTGTTCGTGCCTCTCGCCGAAGCCGTCGTCTTCGCCATGCTGGCAAGCTACCTGCTCTCGCGCACCGTCGTGCCCACCATGGCGCGCTACCTGCTCAAAGAACACGACGAAAACGAAAGCGAGCGTAAACGGCAAAGCCGCAATCCCCTGCTGCGCTTTCAACTCGCCTTCGAAGATCGCTTCGAGAAGCTGCGTCATGGATATGTGCGCATTCTTACTCTCTGCGTCGATCGCCCCGGATGGCTCATCGTTGGATTTATGGTTCTCACTCTGGCTTCGGTCGGGGTGCTTGGCCCCTGGCTGGGCCAGGACTTTTTTCCCACCGTCGACGCCGGCCAGTTCACGATCCACGTCCGCGCTCACACCGGAACGCGCATTGAAGAGACCGCGGCGCTTTGCGATCACGTGGACCAGACCATTCGCCAGGAAATTCCCCCCAGCGAATTGAATACCATCATTGACAACGTCGGCCTGCCCTACTCGGCGCTCAATCTTTCCTATTCCGTTTCCGCGCCCATAGGCCCCTCCGACGCCGACATTCAGGTGCAGTTAACTCCGCACCATCACCCGACCGAGGCCTACGTCGAGCGCCTGCGCGGAGTTCTCGCCCGCGAATTTCCCGGCGTCACGTTTTACACGGTGCCCGTCGATATCGTGACGCAGATTCTCAACTTCGGACTGGCCTCGCCCATCGATATTCAGATCGTCGGGCCCAATCTTTACGCCGACCGCGCTCTCGCCGAGCGCATGTTGAACGACGTGCGCTATGTGCCGGGAGCCGTCGACGCGCGCATCCAGCAGCCCTTCAATTATCCAAACTTCACGGTGAACGTGGACCGCACGCGCGCCGCATCCACCGGGCTAACGCAGCAGAACGTAGCCCAAAGCCTGCTGATCGCGCTAAGCGGCAGCTTCCAGACCAGCCCGAGTTTCTACCTCGATCCGCACAACGGCGTTTCCTACAACGTTGCGGTCATGTCGCCGCAGTACCGCATGGACACCATGGCGCAGCTTCAGAGCCTGCCCATCACCGGCAGCATCCCAAACCGCCCAGCAGGCGCCTCGCCGGCAACCATCGCGCCGGGAGCCGACGCATCGGTAACGCCGGGAGCAGCGCCTACCGCCGCGCCCGGATCTCCCGCGGCCGAGCAGGTGCTCGGCAATCTGGCTTCGGTCGAGCCGGGAGCGGAGCAGGCCCTCATCAGCCATTACAACGTGCAGCCCGTGATCGACATTTATACCAACGTCGAAGGCACGGACCTGGGCAGCGTGACGCGCGCCATGAATAAGATCGTCGAGAAATATAAAAGCGAACTGCCGAAAGGCTCGCAGTTCATCGTGCGCGGGCAGAGCGAAACCATGAACCGCTCCTACATCGGTCTGCTTTCGGGCCTGGCATTCGCCATTCTGCTGGTTTACCTTCTCATCGTCGTTAATTTTCAGTCGTGGCTCGATCCGTTTCTCATCATTGCCGCGCTGCCGGCTGCCCTGGCCGGCATCGTCTGGATTCTCTTCCTCACCAACACGCACCTCAGCGTGCCTGCGCTCACCGGCGCCATCATGTGCATGGGCGTGGCAACCTCAAACTCCATCCTGGTGGTCAGCTTTGCCCGCGAGCAGATGGACGAGCTGGTAGGCGATGCGCGCCAGGCAGCTCTGAACGCGGGTTTTGTCCGCATCCGTCCGGTCATCATGACCGCGCTGGCCATGATCATCGGCATGGTTCCCATGTCTCTGGGCCTCGGCGAAGGCGGCGAACAGAACGCGCCGCTCGGTCGAGCCGTCATTGGCGGCCTGCTCGTGGCCACCGCCGCCACATTGCTTTTCGTGCCAGTTTTCTTCTCCTTCATCCACAGCCATCTGGAACGCAGGCGCAGAAAACATGCCGCCGCAGCCAGCCCGCAAGGCCAAAATGACTTCGACGACTTCGACGAAACACCGGAGTAGCTGCTTATGAATCGACAGCCAAATTCGAACCCTCACGACCGGACCGGGACTGGACAGGACGCCCAGGCTCAAAGCCCTGTCTCGCCGCGCAAATTCCTCATCGGAGCGGCCGTAGTGCTCGTCATTCTGATTTTGCTGGGCGGAGCCGGCATTCTGCGCCGCGTGCAGGCCGATTCAAATCTCAAAGAGCACACCTACGCGATGGCTGCGCCCACCGTTTCTGTGGCGCCCGCGCGATCCGGTGCGCCGGTTGACAACTTTGTGCTTCCCGGCAACGTCACAGCCTACACCGATGCTCCCATCTTCGCCCGCACAGAAGGCTACCTTGTTCATTGGTATTACGACATTGGCGCGCACGTGAAAAAAGGCGCGCTGCTGGCCACCATCGACACGCCCGAGCTCGATCGCCAGGTGGCGCAGGCCGCCGCCGATCTGGCCACCGCACAGACCAATGCAGGCAATGCCAAAACTCAGGCCGAGCGCTACGCGGGCCTCGTCAAGTCCGACGCCGTGTCGCAGTTCGACAC
>JBAWFY010000741.1:0-6975 GCA_049592335.1 Occallatibacter sp. | reverse complement strand
CCTTCAGCTTGCGGTAGAGCGTGGTCTTGCCGATGCCGAGAAGTTTCGCGGCCTGCAGCTTGTCGCCGTTCAGGGTGCGAATGGCGCTTAAGATGGCCTCGCGCTCCAGTTCGGCCAGGGTCTTGAGCTCGAGTGCCGCGGCCGTCGGGGAGTCTTCTCCCGTAGCCGCAGCCGCGCGCTGCGCTTCCAGGCCCCGCTGCTGCAATTGTGTGGGCAGATCGCCCAGGCGCAGTACCGGCCCCGAAGACATGGTGCAAGCCCGCTCGATGGCATGCTCGAGCTCGCGCACGTTGCCCGGCCAGTCATGGCGCAACATCGTGCGCAGCACTTCATCCGAAAGAGCAAAATTGCGGTTGTGCTCCTTGCATATGCGGTCGAGAAAGTGCGCGGCCAGGAGCGGGATGTCCTCACGGCGGTCGCGCAATGCCGGCAGCCGCAGATTGACCACGTTCAGGCGGTAGAAGAGGTCCTTGCGGAAGGTTCCCTTCTCCACCATGGCGGCCAGATCACGGTTGGTCGCGGCCACGATGCGCGCCTTGATAGGCACGCGATGAGTCGCCCCCACGGGCCGCACCTCTTTTTCCTGCAGGGCGCGCAGAAGCTTCGCCTGCAGGTCGAGCGAGAGCTCGCCGATCTCGTCCAGAAAAACCGTTCCCCCCTCGGCCGAAACCAGCAAGCCGTCCTTGGAATGGTTGGCTCCGGTAAAAGCGCCCTTCACATAGCCGAACAGCTCGCTCTCAATTAACGTGGGCACAATCGAGCCGCAGTCCACGGGCAGGAACGGCTTTTCGGCGTTGGGGCCGTAGGCATGAATGGTCCGCGCCACCAGCTCTTTGCCGGTTCCGCTCTCGCCCAGAATGAGAACCGGGTGCGTGCTCTGGGCGACTTTGGAGAGGATGCGGTAGAGCTTCTCCATCTCGGGCGAGCGGCCGATCATGGCTCCCAGGCCTTCGGAGAGACGCAGGCGCTCGCGCAACTGGCGGGTTGCAGTGTCGGTCGAGTGGTTCTGCGCCGCGCGATCCAGAACCGTCGAGAGCTCGTCCATCGCGAAGGGCTTGGTCAGATAGTCCGATGCGCCGCAGCGCATGGCCTCGACGGCCGCGTTGACCGAGCTCGTTGCCGTCATGGCGATCACCGAGGTATCGGGATAGAGCAGCTTGACCTCGGAGACCAGTTCCAGACCCTCGTTCGACCCCGCGCGCAGGTTCACCAGCAGAATGTCGGCGGTGTGGCCGCGCAGCAGGCTCCGCGCCTGAGCCAGGTCACCCGTGCTCTCGACGGCATAGCCCAGGCTGGCCGCGATCTCCGCGCAGGCCGAGCGCACTGCGGCGTCGGCATCCACCACCAGCAGGTGCAGCCTAACCGCCGGCTCGGCGAGTTGTGGCATGAACTCCATGGCCCATGTGTTGAAGACTGTTTCCAGCATTGTAGTCGCCTCTCGCTTGGTTGGTACATTCTTCATTCAAGGTGTCAGGTTTAAGGGGTCAGGTTTCGGTTCACGGTTGTCGGTCGTCAGTTGTCAGTTTTCAGTGACCATGCGGCCCTAGTCCCTCTGGTCCTTTGGTCCTTTAGTGCCTTAGTGCCCAGTCCCTAACTTTCGCACCGGCAGTTCCAGAGTGAAGCAGGCTCCGCCCTGGGGCCGGTTGGCCGCGGTAATCCGCCCGCCTGCACCTTCCACGATGGAGCGCACGATGGCCAGGCCCAGTCCGCGATGCGTTTGCGGCCAGCCGCCGGGTGCAGTAGTTTTTGTCTGGGTGGTATACCCCGAGGTAAAGATCCTTTCGAGAGCCTCTTCAGGGATTCCCGGTCCATTGTCTTCGATCGTCAGTGCGAGACGGGGCGCTGCGCCTTTCGCGCTCTCGACCTCGCGGAGACCGATAGCGATGTGCCCTCCCTCGGGCATGGCTTCGGCCGCGTTCTTCACCAGATTGACCAGCAACCGGGTCAGATCCTCGGCGGTCAGCCGCACCGCCTGCGCGCCGCCATCGGGATCGATGGTCAATAAAACCGAAGGCCCGGCCAACGCCGCAAGCAAATTGCGGTTGGCCGCGAGCTCTGCGGCCAGGTTCGTAACCGGCAGAGCCGGCAGCAGGTCCCCGCGCCGGATTCGATCTCCGATTCGATTCCCGGCGCGATCGTCGTTCCGCCCCTCGATGCTTGCCCGGTTTTCGATTGCAGTCGGCTCGGAGCCATCCAGGAGCCGATCGCTGCCGTTGCCTGCAGCCGGCCAGGGCGCCATCCTGGGCGTAGTGGCATTGGCTGCTGCTGTCTGGGTTTCCATCTGATTCGCGCTCGGCCCTGTGTGCCGGGCATTAGCCGCGGGCAGGCCAGAAAGGCTATCGTTGGCTGCGCTTCCCGCATCGAGCGCCACCAGCTTTTCCACCAGCCGCCGGCTGGCTGCGGCCACCAGCCGCAACTCCTGTGCGTAATGGGCAAAGGCCTTTCCCAGCACGCCGGGCGCCTCCAGAAGATCGCAGTAGAGGGTCAGCGCCGTAACCATGTTGCGCCCATCGTGCGCTACCTCGGAGATACTCTCGCCGCGGCTCTGCAGCGCGGCCAGCGTCTCGACCACCTTCTCCACGCGCCTGCGCTCGATACCGTCCCAGGTGCTCTGTGTGTTCGCCATTGTTGCCGTCCGCGCCTGTTTCATGTACGGTTCCTTTTCCGGTTTCAGGTGTCGGGCTTCAGTACATGCGCTTTGCATCTGCTGCTCTGTTCTTCCGGTCCCTGTCGCCTGATCCCTTTTCCCTGCCTGTACCTTTCCCAATTCCGCCTGCTGAACTTGTGATCTTGTCCTGTTTCTATACACGTGGCGTGCCAAACTTGAACTGAATCCCTAAGTTACTGATAACGAGTGGCATGAACCCATCCGCAGGGGCAGTGCGCATGTGCAACGAAAACAGACGCCAGTTCTGAAATGGCACCGCATCCTTTGGCTAATCCATTCAAATCGCTCGTTTTCAATCATTTATCTAAATTCCCTACTCAGGAACTTCGACTTTGGCGATTCCCAATGCAGAACTGCCCCGTTCCGGTTCCGTCTCTCCCGGCACCGCTTTCCGCTCCCGTACAATCCCCTTATGCACGGCTCTCCTCTCTCCTTGCGCCCCGGCGGCCGCAGCCCCGCCCACCTTCGCCCTCTCACTCTCTCGCCCGGCTTCGTCCAGACCGCCGAAGGCTCGGTCCTGGTCTCGCTTGGCAACACCCGCGTGCTCACCTGCGCGACCGTAGAACAAGGTGTCCCCGGCTGGCTGCGTAACTCCGGCCGGGGTTGGGTTACAGCCGAGTACGCCATGCTTCCCCGCTCCACGGTCACCCGTACGCCCAGAGAATCCGAGCGCGGCAAGATCGGCGGCCGTACGCACGAGATTCAACGGCTGATCGGCCGGAGCTTACGCTCTGTGGTGGACATGAGCGCCCTGGGTGAACGAACCGTCATCCTCGACTGCGACGTCATCCAGGCCGACGGCGGCACACGCACCGCAGCCATCACCGGCGCGGCTGTGGCCCTCGCATTGGCGCTTAACGCTCTCGTCAAGGCGGGAACCATCAAGGCCTCGCCGATGAAGCAGCTCGTTGCTGCCACCTCAGTGGGCCTCGTGGACGGCACAGCGCTCCTCGATCTCTGCTACGAAGAGGACTCGCAGGCCGAAGTGGACATGAACGTGGTCATGACCGCCGATGGGGGTCTGGTCGAGACGCAGGCCACTGCGGAAAAGGGTTCATTCTCCCGCGCGCAGATGAACGGCCTTCTCGACCTCGCCGAAGCAGGTCTCAAGGAGATATTTGGCGCGCAGCGGGCCGTATTGAGCGCGTAACGGAGGACGCCTGGGCGCAACGGCCAGACCAGCCCCGGTGCGCATTCCGCATCGCCTCCGTTCTCTCCGTTGCCTGTATCCTGCTTGCCGCCGCCGTCTATGCCCTCATCCCCTCGCAACGTCCCGGCGACGGCCTCGAGTGGTTACCACTTGTCTGGTTGGCCATGCCCTGGTTCAAGCTGGGCCAGTTCTTGCTCATCACAGGAATCCTGATCAACACCGCTCTCCTCCATCTTTGCGGGATCCTGATTCAACTTGGCTGGCGCGCGCGGACTCATTGACCTGCCAACGCGCCGCGCACAACGCAAAATAAAGGAGCCTTTCCCGGCCTCCGCGAATCACACCGCTAGACAGGCCGAACGCACCAGCACTTCGGGAGGACTCATGGCCAGCAAAGACGCATCCCTTCGCGATCATCTCCTTCAACTTCTCAAAGGCGGCCAGGCGCATGCCGACTTCGACAAGGCCGTAAAAAAACTTCCCGAGAACCTGCGCGGCAAGCGTCCCAGGGGCGCCGAGCACTCCCCGTGGGAGGTGCTCGAGCACCTGCGCATCGCGCAATGGGATATTCTCGATTTCTCGCGCAACCCCACGCACCAGTCTCCAGACTGGCCCGGCGGCTACTGGCCGGACAAGCCCGCTCCGCCCGACGCAAAGGCCTGGGACAAGAGCGTGCGCGCCTTCCGCCGCGATCTGAGAGCTTTCTGCGATCTGATTGCCGATCCCTCTACCGACCTCTACGCGCGTATTCCTCACGGAGACGGCCAGACCATCCTTCGGGAGGCTCTCCTCGCCGCTGACCACAACGCCTACCATCTCGGCGAACTTGTGCTTGTCCGCCGCCTGCTGGGCGCGTGGTAAAAGCAGCCAGTAGGGATTAGGGAGTAGCCAATAGGGATCAAGATGCCGAGCCGGTCAGGGATTTCTATTGCCTATTCCCTAATGTCTATTCCCTCCTTAAGTCCCTTAGTCCCAGCTCTCTTCGACCTTTTCCCGCCGTGATTCGTCTAGCAAATAGCAGCGACCGAAGCCGCTTCCAATCACACTGCACCGCGGAGCATGACAACGCATGAGACGAGAAAACAAGACGTGTGCTTTTTCCGTGTTAGGGCTCGCCGTCCTGGCGGTTTTCTTGCTGGCCTCTCCCGCCGCGCGCGCACAGGCGACGCACTATCTCGGCAGCGTTACTGCCGTCACGGGCAACACACTGACCGTAAAAACCGATGCCGGCGACACGCACCAGGTAGAGGTACTGGCTGACTCCATCCTCAAGCGCATCGCGCCCGGCGAGAAGGACCTGACGAAGGCCGAGCCGCTCGATTTCGCGAGCCTGGCTGTAGGCGATCGCGTGCTGGTCACGCTCGATCCCAACTCGACCGCGACGCCGCCGCACGCATTGCGCATCATCGCCATCAAGCAGGCCGACGTCCAACAAAAACAGGCCGCTGAGAACGCCGCCTGGAACGAGGGCGTGCATGGCCTTGTGAAGAGCGTCGATCCCGCGACGGGCGCGATTGTGGTAAGCGTGCGCACAGGCGCCACCGCAAAGGACGTCAACGTCAACACCACTCCCGCAACCGTGCTCAAGCGCTACGCTCCCGGCTCGGTGCGTTTCGACCAGTCCCAACCCGCGCCCATTTCCGCCATCCGGCCAGGCGACCAGTTATGGGCGCGCGGAACAAAAAATAGCGAAGGCAGCGCCATCGCGGCCGACGGCGTGGTTTCCGGCACCTTCCGCAGCATCCCCGGAACCGTGATTTCAGCCGACGCGGCAGCATCGACACTGACGGTGAAGGATCTCGCCAGCAAAAGGCCTCTTACTGTACGCGTCACTCCGGATGCGCAGTTACGCCGGCTCGACGACAGAGTTGCTGCATTCCTCGCCGCACGGCTCAAGGGCAACCCAGCGGGCGCAGGCGGCTCTGCCACCAACAGCGGCAGCGGCTCTGGCGCAAGCGGCGGCAATGGCGCCGGCGAGCACAACTGGGCCCAGGGCCACGCGGGCGGCGGACGCATGGATTTCGAAACTATTCTCGAACGCGCTCCGCAGATTCAACTCGGCGACCTCAAGAAAGGCGACGCAATCATGCTCGTGGCCACTGAAGACTCTTCGGGGCTGAGCGCCATCAAGCTGCTCGCCGGCGTCGAACCGCTGCTCGAAGCTCCCCAAGCCCAGGACCTCCTATCGAGCTGGAGCCTGAGCAACGGCGAATCTGAAGCGGCGCAGTAATGACATCCATGCTTCATTCACAGTCGAACGAGGAACGCGTGCTTTCGAAATCATCCTGCTTGATTGCCTCCGTAGTTTTCCCTGCTCTGGTCCTCTCCTGCGTCGCAGCCCCCGCGCAAACTTCGACGCCTGCCGCGCCTCAAACCGTGCCTGCTTCGACCGCGCCAGCGCCTGCTCGGCCCGCTCCGGTGGCAACCGCAGTCTTGCACGGTCACATTCTCGACCCCACCGGCGCGCTCATTCCCGGCGCACAGATCACCGTAACCACTCCCCGGGGCCCGGCCGTGGGAACGGCTACAGCGAACGCCGCCGGAGCTTACGCGCTGCGCGGTCTTGCTCCCGGCAGCTATATCGTCCAGGTCACTTCGGCAGGCTTTGCGCCCTTTGTCTCCGCGCCCATTCCTATCGCCGCGGGACAAACCAAAAACATGGATGTGAAGATGGCGGTCGAAACCGCCGAGGAGCAGGTGGTAGTGAGCGACGAAGGCGGGCCTACCGTCAGCACTGAAGCCGGCGCCAACACCAGCGCCGTAGTGCTCAAAGGTTCCGACCTCGACGCACTCTCCGACGATCCCGACGAGCTGCAGAACGAGCTGGAGGCGTTGGCCGGTCCCTCGGCAGGGCCCAATGGCGGCCAGATTTACATCGATGGCTTTACCGGCGGGCAACTGCCTCCCAAATCGGCTATCCGCGAAATCCGCATCAATCAGAACCCGTTTTCCGCCGAGTTCGACAAGATCGGCTACGGGCGCATCGAGGTTCTCACCAAGCCCGGAACGGACACCCTGCACGGCCGCTTCTTCGGCCAGGGCAACGACGACGCCTTCAACACCGGCAATCCCTTCACCCGCCAGCTCCCTTCCTACTACAGCGATCAGTTCAATGGCACGGTGAGCGGCCCGCTTTCAAAAAAGGCGTCTTACTTTC
>JBAWFY010000740.1:0-1504 GCA_049592335.1 Occallatibacter sp. | reverse complement strand
CGCGGCAACGTGATCGCCGCCGACCAGGGCACGTGGACGACGAATGAGTCGCTGGGCACAGTTCCCGGCGCGCCGCCGGCGCCGGTTTCAGGCGTGGGATGCAACTGCGAGACTGCGCCGGGCGCGGCCACTACGCGACCGTATTTCGAACCGGTGCTGGCCAACAGTCCGCTGACCTTCGCCGCGTCTTATAACACCGACGTGCCACTCGCGCAGATGCCTTCGGCTTCGAGCTTCCTTGCGCCAAACACTGCGAGCCCGGTACCAACACCCGCGCCGCAGATCACCGTGATGAGCGACGACGGGCAAACGTGGCAGCCAGTCGAAGATCTGCTGACCCGGAACGAGGAGTTCGCGGGATTCATTCCCGAAATCGAGTGGGACGGAACGGCGCATCTGCGCTTCGGAGACGGGACCTACGGTGAAGCGCCGGAAACGGGAGTGGCGTTCACGGCGACCTACAGGACTGGAAATGGATCGGCGGGCAACGTGGGCCGCGAGGCGCTGGCGCACATATTGATGGCGGGCGGCGCCGGCATCACCAGCGTGCGCAATCCCATCGCCGCGGCCGGCGGCGTCGATCCCGAAACCATGCAGCACATCGTGCAGCAGGCGCCGTTCGCATTCGATAGCCAATTGCGCTGCGTGACGGCGGCCGATTACGGCACGCAAGCTGCCGAGCTGCCCGGCGTGAGCCAGGCGCAGGGAACCATCCGCTGGACCGGCTCCTGGTACTCGGCGTTTGTGAGTGTCGATCCCGCCACGCAGTGGACCAGCACACTGGCCTCCCAGGTAAAGTCCGGCCTGAATATGCTGCGCATGATGGGCACCGATCTCGTGGTCGAGGAAGCAGTCTTCGTCGGCCTGAACATTGGGCTTGAGATCTGCGTAGCGCCGGGATATTTCCAGGGCGACGTCTATGCCGCGCTGTGGAAGTTGCTGGTGACCGGAGACAGCTGCACGGGCGCGCCGGGATTCCTGAACGCGGCGAACTTTCAGTTTGGGCAGACGGTCTATGCAAGTCCGATCGTGGCTACGGCGCAGACCGTTCCCGGCGTCGTCGCGGTCACGCTTGTCACTTTTGAGCGCATGGATTCGCCTACGCCCGCAGGCCAGGCGCCACCCGCGCAGTTGACGATGGCCGCAGTGGAGATTCCCTGCTGCAACAACGATCCTAACCACGCGGATCGAGGAATTCTGACTCTCACGATGGATGGTGGCAAATGAGCTGCGGATGCGGATGCTCGGACACGGGAGCGCAGATGTGCGGCTGCTGCACGGGCGTCGCGCAATTGACGCCGCAGGCAATCGCCAATCGGCCCGCGCTGCCGGCGATCAGCTATCGCGTGGGCGTCTACGCGACCTTCCTCGCCAGCATGGAAGCCGCGCTTTCGAGCTCGCTCTATCCCGCGCTGGCCGGGCTGCGCACGCGTTCGAGCGGCGACTTCTCCATCGCGCTCATCGATGCCTGGAGTGAAATCCTCGACATTCTTACGTTCTACTC
>JBAWFY010000739.1:0-7373 GCA_049592335.1 Occallatibacter sp. | reverse complement strand
GCCCCAACCCACGCCCCAAACCTGGACACCGGACAAAACACCGCGCGCCTCGTGATCCCCACTCTCATTGACCACCACGACGAATTCTGATTTGGTGCAATCAGTCTGCAAAAAGCCACAAAAACGCGTCGATTCGGCACGCATTTTTGCGTGGTTGCCAGATCTGAAATTAGAGCTTATTGGTCCGGTTTTTTGTTGCCTGATTTGCCGGTTTCGTTGACTTCGCCGTAGGTCGGATAAGGCTCAGGCTCGGTGCTGGTCGGCATCGCCGCCAAAACCTTCAGCTCGTCCTGCACTCGCTTCCACGCAGTGGAATCTTTTTTGGTCGCAATCGGCGCATTGGGATCGGCGTAGTAGGCTTGGACGTCGTGCTTGACGCCGGGCGGAATGGACTGCGCGGGATTGCGCGTGAGGCGGTCGAGGAGCTTTGCATACGTGGTGTCGGTGAGCACGTAGCCGCCCGGCTTCACGTTGGCGCCCGTATCGAGGTCGCGGTTGGGGAGCGGATGCTTCAAGTCGAGCGGCCCCAGCGTCGCCGCCAACTCCGCCGCATTCATCGTACTTGAGGTCTGCGGGCCGCGCGCCGCAATGGGCGTGAAGAGGACTAGCCGGTTACGCAGCGCTGTGGTGGACGAAACCATGCTGTGCATATAATCGGCCTCTGTATCTGGCGTGGGCCCTTTCACAGCCACCATCTTGAGCGGCCCGATTTTGGGCAGAACCCAAATCACGCCGGCCAGCAGATGCGTCTCCACGCCGGCTTTCTTGCGATAGGCCGCCCAGTTGTAGAGACTGGCCGCCTCGGCAACTTCGGCTTCGATCTCCTTGGCGTCGGGCGTGTCCGGCTCCGGCGGCTCCCGCTTGCGGTGCAGCAGGGTGACGGCGTAGGCCACGCGCGGAATGAATGTGCGCGTGGCGAAGCGGTAGGCGTCCATGTTGAACTTCTGGCGTTTGCGCACGTCGAAATTTTCCGACAGTCCGTAGGTCTGGTAAAACGCCAGCGCCAGCTGATGCACGGGAACACGGATTCCGATATGGCGTAAGTAACCGAGCGGCGCCATGTGGTGATGCGCAATCTGATCGATGTCAAAGGCGAACTCGGTCTGCACGTGCTGGTGACGGCCCTCGGCGTAGTTAACGCTCGGCCCGTAGCGCGCCGCGAGCTTGGGAAACTCGATGGGCACGGCGCGATTGATGGCCTCGGAGTGGCCGATCGAATCACCTACATAATGCGAGAGCGCGCCGACGGCGAAGGCCAGCTCATTGGCGTTGTGCGCGTTGCGAAAGAGCGCCATGACGAAATCGCCGGTGCGTACGTAATGCGTCAAGTCAGAGAAAAACTGGTCGCCCGAGGGATAGTAGCCGATGTCCTGGATGACGCAGCCGCCGTAGGCATAGGCGCGCGCCTGGTCCAGCTCCTGCGGCGTCAGGTTGGGGTACCGGCTCTTGAGCAGCGGCACGATCGAGTCGTCCCAGGTGAGGTCGATCAGTTGTTCGTGCGTGAGGAGAGAGTAAGCGCGTGCGTGCTGGACGGCGCAGAAACCGAACAGCAGGAGAATCAGCAGAAGATTTCGCACACGATTCATACGCATGGCGGTTGAAGCAGTCGAGTGCCGCTTCGGGATTGGATGGAGATTTTGCAGATTGGGGCTACTGCCTGCTCCCTGCTTCGATCATCCGATCGAGCGCAATGCGCGCCCAGTGCTTGTCCTCCGGTTTGACCTGGACGCGGTTGACGACGCGACCTTCGACGAGGTTCTCGAGCGCCCACGCCAAGTGCTGCGGGCTGATGCGATACATAGTGGTGCACAGGCAGCCGGCGTCGTCGAGCGAGACGATCTTTTTGCCCTCCGGTGCGAAGCGCCTGGCCATGCGGTTGACTAAGTGAATCTCAGTCCCGATCGCGAACGTGGTTCTCGCCGCGGCCTGCTCTACGCGCGCGATCAACTGCTCGGTCGAGCCCAGCATGTCGGCCTTCTGGCAGACTTCAAAGCGGCATTCGGGGTGCACGATCACTTCGATCCCCGGATACTTCGCCCGCACTTGGTCGACATGGGACGGCAGAAAGCGCTGATGCACGGCGCAGTGGCCTTTCCAGAGCAGGATGCGGCTGGCCGCAAGTTTCTGCTTGGATTGCCCGCCCCAGAAGGAGCCGAGCTGCACAGCCCATGGATCCCATACCGTCATTTCGTCCAAAGGTATGTGCATGGAATGCCCGGTGTTGCGGCCGAGGTGCTGATCGGGAAGGAACAGAACGCGCTTTCCCCGCGCGAACGCCCAGTCGAGAGCCTTGCGCGCGCTTGAGGATGTGCACACCAGGCCGCCGCGCTCGCCGCAAAAGGCTTTAATGGCCGCGGTCGAGTTGATGTAGGTAACGGGAATGGTCTCGGCGGCGAGGCCCGCGCGCTCGAGCGCATCCCAGCAATCTTCTACCTGCGTGACATCGGCCATATCGGCCATGGAGCAGCCGGCGTTCAGGTCGGGGAGAATGACCTGCTGGCCGTTCTCTGCAAGAACGTCAGCGCTTTCGGCCATAAAGTGCACGCCGCAAAAGACGATATATTTGGCGCCGGTTGCGGCTGCGGTCTTCGAGAGCTTATAGCTGTCGCCGGTGAAATCGGCAAAGCGCACCACCTCGTCGCGCTGATAGTGGTGACCGAGAATCACCGCGGCTGCGCCCAGCTTGGCGCGTGCCGAGGCGATGCGCGCATCCATGGAGTGATCGGGCAGCGCCAGGTAGTTTTCGAGAGAACAACTCTCGTTTGCCTCCACAGAGGCAGCTTGGTCCAGAAGCAGAGTCATATTCCGCCTTCAGTCCGCCCAAATACGAGATTCGGCGGACGGGGATGTTGAAAGCACTTGCACCGGCTGCAGTTTTTTCCTGGTCCTGGACGATATCCTAGGCCCGGAAACAACGGGGTTGTTGCAGCCCGTTTCCTATGGGATGCTGCGAGGATTGCGCCGGGTGCATCCATGCCCCCGGGCTCGCTGCACTCCAATTACTCATATTGTAACGCTGCCGTAATGTTCGGCCGGGCAGGCCGCCATTTGTGAGCGCCACTTGCCGCCCATTATCATGAACTTGCATGGTAGCCCCACCACCCATCGAGATAGCCAACCTCGGCATGGCCGATACGCTGATTCTGATGGTGCTGGCGCTGGTGGTCTTTGGGCCGCGGCGGCTGCCGCAGATTGGACGCCAGATCGGCAAGCTAATGTACGAGTTCCGCAAAGCCTCGAACGACTTCAAATTCCAGATGGAAGAGGAGTTACGGCAGGCCGAGGAGGCGGACCGCCGCAAGAAAGAAGAAGCCGAGCGGCAAAGAGCGCAGGCTGCGGCGCAGCCAGTTCCGCAGGCGGCACAAGCTGCGGAATCTGCGGCGAATTCCGCGCCAATCTCAGCGGAGGTGTCCGCATCGTCTCCGGCATCGCCGATGGCAAGCCCCTATCCCGGCGAATCGACTTATCCCGATGCTGCGGCGGGCACGACGCGGCCTGTAGACGCAACTGCGGCTGCAGTCGAGGCCGCTCGTCTGCGCCTCGAGCCTGGCATTGCGCCGCGGATTCAGCCGCCTTCGACGGGAGAACGGGTGGCCGCAAGCCGGCCAGGCGCGGCTTCGAACGCGCCAGAGTCCCCGAACCCAACCGCGGAAGATGAGGCTTACTCAAATGAAGCCGCCGCGAACGACAACGCGAGCGGCGCCAACGATGCCGCCAATCAAGCAGATCGATCGGAGCCGGGCGCTCACCATGATTGAGACCCAAGATGCCATCGAGAAAGCCCGCAAGGCGGTGACCGAGCGCGCAGAGCTGCCCGGCATGAGCTTGATGGAGCATCTGGAAGAGCTCCGCAAGCGTATCGTTCACTCAGCCATTTATCTCGTGCTCGGGTTCTTTGTCACTTGGTTCTTCATTCGCGACCGGCTTGTCGATTTCATACAGGCCCCACTGAAGCACGATGGCAAATCGCTCAATATGATTCATCCCATGGATGGAATGAACTTGAACATCCATGTATCGCTCGTAGGCGGAGCAATTCTGGCAGCACCATTCATTCTTTATCAAGTGTGGCTCTTCATCGCGCCGGGACTTTACCAGAAGGAAAAACGCTTCGTCGTTCCTTTCATGGCCGCCACCTTAGGGCTGTTTCTAACCGGTGCCTATTTCGGCTACTACTGGGTGCTACCCAGTGCGGTACATATCATGCTCGACGTCTTTGGCGGTAAGTTCACAGCCGTCATCAGCATTGAGGAATACACGGGCTTTTTCTTGTCGATCATTCTCGGCTTGGGAATCAGCTTTGAGCTTCCTATCCTCATCTTTTTCCTTGCTCTCTTCGGCATCGTCAGCCCGCGCTTTCTGTGGAAGAACTTCCGCTATGCGATCCTAGTCATCTTCCTCGTGGCCGGCATCATTTGCCCTATGCAAGACCCCGTGAGTATGTGCATCTACGCAACACCATTGTTGGCCCTCTATCTCATCGGCATCGGCGTGGCCTGGTGGGTGCACCCAGACCGCAAAAGAAAGAAGGAGGCCGCGGGGTGATGTTTTCTTTTCCCCGTTTTTGGATTTTCCCCTGGTCCTGGACAAGGGCTGGGGTGATTCTTGCACTCATAGCGCCACTGCAAATCGCAGCTCAGGCCCACTTTGCTGGCGGCACAGCGTATGAGTACGCGCGCGAGTTTGCGGCCATTGGCCCGCGCTGGCCCACCGGACCCGGACACGTGAAAGCCGAGGAGTTTCTCCGCGCGTATTTTATGCGCACACACGACCAGCTCGAAGAAGACACATTTACTGCGTCGACGCCCATCGGTCCGGTGCCCATGTGCAACTTCATCGTGCGCTTTGCCGGCACCAAGCCCGGCGCGATCGTGCTCGGTACGCACTACGAAACCAACTACCCGCTGCGTACCATTAACTTTGTGGGCGCGAACGACGGCGCATCGACTACCGGGCTGCTGATGGCGATAGCCGACCAGCTTCGGGCTCAGTCGGCGCATGGCAAAAAGCTCGATGGCTACTCGGTGTGGTTGGTTTTCTTCGACGGCGAAGAGGCTTTCGAGCAGTGGTCGCGTTCCGACTCAACCTACGGCAGCCGGCATCTCGCCGCCAAGTGGGGCCGCGACGGGACACTCAAACAAATTAAGGCATTCATGCTTGCCGACATGATCGGCGACAGGGACCTCGACATCCAGCGCGAGACGCACTCCACGGCGTGGCTGGTTGATTTGGTTGCGCAAGCGGCGAAGAAGTTCGGCTATCAGAGGTATTTCTTCCAGCAGTCGATGGACATCGAGGACGATCACCTTGCGTTTGTCGAGCGCGGCGTGCCGTCCATTGACGTGATCGATCTCGACTACGGGCCAAACAACAGCTACCACCACACGGCGCAGGATACGATGGATAAGATCAGCGCGCACAGTTTGACGATCGACGGCGATGTGTTTATGGAGACGATTCGGCTGATCGATGCAAGATGAAGCAGAAGAAACTAACTTAATTTTACGGCTTGGGTTTTGAATACCTTGTCGAGCCAAAACTTCCCTCTTCTTTTGTCCCGGCTAATGAATGGTGCGATCGGCCACGCAGATGTCGCGATGAAGCCAAGCAACACCCTCAAAAGCCTCGACCTGACCGTCACGGCGCTCCCTTCATCGCCGACGATCCGGTAACCCATGATGCACGATCCAGGCGTTGGCAGCAGACGCATTAGCGGCCAAGCGTAAAAGAAAACCAATCCAGCAAACCCAAGCAAGGCTCCCGTCCCAGCAAGCAATCCGTCACCCGGTGCGGGAATTGTCCGTTCAAAGTTCCAAACGAATACTCCTGTTCGCTTCCACTCCATCGTTGCGGGCAAAAGGCCGATAATCGGAATAATCGCTATCATCCCGAGGGCAAAATCAATCCAAAAAGCAACGAACCTGCGGAGGACCCCCGGCATCGGTTCCCCTTGCTCGCCAGGCTCGGAACGCAGGAGACAAATGTACAAGAGGATGACGAGCGCCGCATAGACAAGGGCCCAAGGATCAGTTCCTCCAGCGAACCGATAACCATCGTCCGAAATCTCGATTGACGCTCCCAAATGGGTTGGCTCGCCACCCACAAACCCCAAAATCGCGATAGGGGTTAGCGCCGCAAGAAATACCCAACGGAAATACTTCGATTTCATCTTGCTCAACAGCATACATGGGTCCCCAGGCTTTACATTTGCACGTCCTACTTCGTTTAATGTTGGCCCTTATACTTAGAGGATTGAGAAAGATCCGCTTGCGGGAAGTGCGAAGGAGAAATAAGTGTCTCAAGCAGAAATCGGCATCATTGGCGGCAGCGGACTTTACTCCATGCCGGGATTTACTAACGTTCGCGAGGAGCGCGTTGAAACGCCCTTCGGAGAGCCCTCGGATGCATTCGTTCTCGGCGAGCTGGAGGGCCGCAAGGTTGCGTTTCTGGCGCGCCATGGGCGCGGCCACCGCATTCTGCCTTCCGAGCTGAACTTCCGCGCGAATATTTACGCCATGAAGGAGCTTGGCGTCGAGCGCATTCTCTCGGTCTCCGCCGTGGGCTCGCTCAAGGAAGAGCACAAGCCCACCGACTTCGTCGTGCCCGACCAGTTCATCGACCGCACCTTCCATCGCATATCCACTTTCTTCGGCGATGGAATCGTGGGCCATGTGGCTTTCGGTGATCCTGTTTGTGCGACTGTGGCCAAGGCCGCGGCCGATGCCTGCAAAACGGTCGGCGTAGTCGGTAAGCTCGGCGGCACTTACGTATGCATGGAGGGCCCGCAGTTTTCGACAAAGGCCGAGTCGAATCTCTATCGCAGTTGGGACGCCGACGTGATCGGCATGACCAACCTGCAGGAGGCCAAGCTCGCCCGCGAAGCCGAGATCTGCTACGCCACCGTCGCCATGGTCACCGATTACGACTGCTGGCGCGAGGGCCACGACGCGGTGACGATTGAAGAGATTGTTGCAGTGCTGCACAAGAATGCGGACAATGCGTGCAAGGTGGTGAAAGCGGCCGTTGCCGCCATGCCGCGCGAGCGTAAGTGCGCCTGCGCTTCGGCGGCAAAATTCGCTGTGCTGACGCAAGCCAACGCGATTCCCGCCGCAGCGAAAGAAAAACTGAAGCTGCTCTTCGGCAAATATCACGGCTGGTAGCCACCTGCGGTGGGGCTAACTGCCTTCGGGCGCCTCTTGCTCATTCAATTGCGTCTGGAGAACGAGTAAAAATGTCCATCTCAGTTGTTGGCAGCGTGGCTTACGATTCGATTGAAACCCCGGCAGGGCGGCGCGAGCGCTGCCTGGGCGGCGCTGCCACTTACTTTTCTCTGGCTGCAAGCTTTTTTACTGACGTGCGGGTGATCGCAGTGG
>JBAWFY010000738.1:0-8951 GCA_049592335.1 Occallatibacter sp. | reverse complement strand
CATCGAGGCCGAACTTTTCGGCGTGCGCCGCGGCGTCCATCCGGACGTCCCAGCGGAGCAGCGCGGAACCCTGGAGCGCGCCGACGGCGGAACGCTCTTCCTCGACGAAGTGGGCGACATGAGCCTGAAGACGCAGGCCAAGGTGCTGAGCGCGCTCGACGATCAGATGTTCACGCCGGTGGGCGGCACACAGCCGCTGCGCGTGGACGTACGGCTGATCGCATCGACGAACAAGGACCTTGAAGAGGAGATCGCCAAGGGCAACTTCCGCGAAGACCTTTTCTACCGGCTCAACGTGGTGCCGTTCTTTGTGCCGCCGCTGCGCGAGCGCAAGCAGGACATTCCTCTGCTGGCGCGCGAATTTCTCAAGGAGTTCGGACGCCAGTACGGCCGTCCGCGTGTCGAAATCGGTGAAGACGCGCTTGAGGCGCTGGGCCGCTACCACTGGCCTGGGAACGTGCGCGAGTTGAAGAACGTGATCGAGCGCGTGCTGATTCTCAATCCGCGCGCGTTGCGCATCGAGCGCAAACATCTGCCGCCGCTCACACACAAGACCGGGGCGCGGGCGACGGAGGAATTCCTGAGCCTGCAGCAGGCCCGCGACGCGTACGAGCGCGAATACATCCAGAAGAAAATTGAAGAGGCGCGCAACAACATCAGCCACGCGGCGGAGCTGCTCGGCCTTGAGCGCAGCCATCTTTACCGCAAAATGAAGGCGCTGGGCATTGCTGTGCGCGAGTAGGGATTCGGAATTCGCGGGTGGCGAGCGGCTTTAGACCGACTTTCGCCGGTCCCTTGATCCCGCGCGCCTTTCCGCTTTGAACGTGCGCGTATCGGGCGCGCCTGACCGCCGGTCGCGTCGACTTGTCCTGCGCTCCGAAGCCGGGCTCTTCGCCGCGGGAGGAACAATGTCCGCCAGCTCTCTCATGTCCGTGTCCTCGTTTGACGCCGCAGCCGTTGCCTCCTGCGGGCCATTGGTGAGGAGCATGCGATTCAGCGATGGCATGCCGACACGGTGTTGCTCCACAAAGTCCACGCCATCGGCGGTCAAGGTGTACTGCGCGCTGTCGGCTTTAGAAACGTAACCCTTCTTTTGCACGTACCAGAGCGTAAAGTCCAGGTAATCCCGTGGAAACCCCATGCGCTCTTCGATTTCCCCAAGCGAAACTTCGGGCTTCATGGCATTGGTTCGCCGCCGGTGATAGAGGACCGCAAGCACGGCCAGCCTGCGGTTCAACTCACCCTCGAGCGAATCCATAAAATCGACGGTTTCAGACAAAGGTTGCGGAGACTGAAGCTTGCGTTTCGCATCGTATTCGGCGCGCCGCGAACGATCCGACAAGACATCGTAAGCTGTCTGCAGCAACTGAAACTTCTCCTGATCGCCAGTCGGGTTATCGGGATGCAATCGGGCGGCAAGAAATCGATGGACGCGGTGGATCGTATCCAGGTCGGCGTTGGGACTGATTTGCAGGAACTCGTAGTAGTCGGTCATTCCGGAAACAGCGCCTTTACATCGTACCTCTGCATTGTAGCCAGCCCCGAAGTCGTCGAGGTATCCCTCATTCGATACCAGGGTTCCCCAATAGTCACCAGGCGCTGGAACCTATGGTAAGTTAGCACTCGTGCGCTCCAATGAAGCTGCGCAGGTTGTAAGAGATGCCGAATCGGGCGTGCATGAGAGCCCGTGGCTGTTCAGCCTGCTGATTGCGCCGGACGCGGTGATTTCGCTCGGGCTGGTCGGCGGCGCGCTCACGTTTCTTTTGCGCAACGAGGGCGTCGATCCCGGGCGCGCGGCCAGCATCTCTGCGCTGATCGCGCTGCCTCACGCGATTTATTTTCTCTGGGGGCCGATCACCGATTTCTGGATGCGGCGCCGTACCTGGCTCATCGTTGCGGCCGCTGTAGCAACTGCAACGCTGCTGGCCGCGTTTCAACAGCGTACTCTTGCGACGGGCTGGGCGATCAGCCTGCTTTTTGCGAGTGCCTGCGTAGGCGTCATCGTTCCGGCGGCCTGCGGCGGCATGATGGGAACGCTCAGGAGCGAAGTCGACAGGCGTCGCGCTAGTAGCGCTTATCAAAGTGGTTCGCTCGCCATTGGCGCAGTTGCGGTGTTCCTGCTGGTCTCCTTCGGCAGCCGTTTCAGCCTCGGCAGGCTGGGCTGGATGGTGGCCGCCATGATTCTTTTGCCGTCGCTCTTCGCTTTGGCCGCGCCGGCGCAGTCCATGATCAGCGAACACACTCCGCGAGAAACCGCTGCGCGCATCTGGAGCGAGTTCAAGTCCACTTTTTGGCGTTGGGAAGCGCTTCCTTACGCGATCCTCGTCGCTTCGCCCTGTTCGAGCGGCGCCATGATCGGCCTGCTGCCGGAGCTGGCGCGCGATTATGGAGTGAACGGCGCACAAGTGGCGTGGGTCAATGGACTGGTCGGCGCACTGCTGGAGACTGCCGGCGCACTCTCGGCGTCGCTGATTCCGGTCCGTGTTCGCGCGCCCATTGCATTTATGGTTGCAGGCGTGGTGAATGCGGCGACATTAGCCCTGCTCAGCCTCGGACCACAGCGGCCGGTCATCTACTTTGCGAGCACGGTGCTTTACTTGTTCACCATCGGCGCCGGTTACGCGCTTTTCACAGGCGTCGCGCTCGAGTTTCTCGGCGGTTCGGGCAAAAGCGGCAGTTCGCGCTACGCGATCATCAATTCGCTCGGCAACATTCCCGTGGTGTATATGACGTGGCTTGACGGACGCGGCTATGCACACTGGGGGCCGCGCGGCATGCCGGCCGCCGACGCGCTGGTGAGCGCCGTGAGCATCGCACTTCTGCTGGCGCATTTCGCGTTCAGCCGACGGGGCAAGACAGGGAGTAGGAGTAGCCAGTAGTGAATAGAAAGAGAAAAGCCGAGAAGGTTGCACCATGAGAAGATCGCAAGAGAACAGAGAGAACTGCACCGTCAAAAAGCGAAATCTGCGTGAATTCTATGCTTCCCTTGAGCGCGAATTTCTATCCCCTACTGGCTACTCTCTGTCTTCAAGAGCGGACCGATCGCGCCGGGGTTGTCGCCGGTGCGCGGATCGACGCGGAAGTCCCACACCGATTCGCTGATGTCGGAAGGGGAGATGATTTCGACGAGCGCGTATTCGCCGAAACTGAGCTTTTGCTCGGGCGTGACGCGCAGCCAGCCCTTGCCAGGGAGTTCCTCGACCTTGGTGGGAATGGTGTTTTCATTCTGCGTGATTTCTCCATTGGGACTCATCTTAATGGCGCCCACGATGCGCACGGCCTGGCGCTCGTCCACGCGCACAATCACGAATCCCGACTGCGGCGAATGCGCACCGTGCTTGCCGTTCACTGCGTTGGCGCCTCTGGTGTCCACGGTGATGGGGTGCGTGAGCACGGGCTCGTGCTGCTCCTCCAGGTCGAGTGAGAGATAAATCGCCGGGTCGTCCACATGGAGATGCACCCGCGCGTGCGAGCCCTGAATCTCGAGGCTTGCCTTTTGCGTCATCATCGGATTCAGGACACCGATGCCCTTGCGGTTTTTGGCATTTACCGAGAGCTCGTTCGAAGGCAGTTCCACGAGCTCAGGCGTGCCATTGTAGGTGTCGAGCACGAACACGCCATCCTGATCCGGGAGTTCGAGGCCCTCAGCCACTTGAGGCCTGCGCGCCTTCTGCTCATTGCGCAGTTCCGATTCCTCTTTGTCGAGCTCCTCGGCCTCCTTCATGGCCGGCGAAGTGTTTGCGACGAGGTCGGCGTGTTCGTTCTCCCATTTATGCGTGGCATCCCAGTCCACCAGCTCGACGGGCAGTTCCTCCCATTCGCCGCGCTCCTGCGAGAGGTAACGCACGCGGTCGCCGACGATCCGGTAGTCGCGCACCAGTTGGTAGGAACCATCTTTGAGGATCAGGCGATGGTTGCGGCCCATGCCGGGAACGTCAGGCTTAAGGGGTGTGGGTTTGGAGTTGTCGTCAGGCGAGCTCTGCGCTGAGGAATTCTGCGACGGAGTTCCCGAGGCGGCGCCGTTTTGCGGTCGCACAGCTGTTACCGCAACGAGCAGAATTGTTAGCCCCAGCCAGAAGTGCCGTTTTTCGCGAGAGATCACCATTGCCACACAGTTTAGACGCATTCACAAGCGGTTGGCGGCCCGATGGGGTTCAATCGGTCCAGGAAGAAGCGCTCGCGCTGCCCTACGGGGACGGAGCACGCGGTATTGGCCGCCCACCAAGCCCGATATGAATGTTGCTTTCGCGCTCGTTTTGGCCGAATACCTGCCCTGTCTTACAACCTCTCCAGTCCGGAAGCGTCCAATTTTCAGTAGGTTTTGTAGAATGGTTAGGAGAGGTCAGGTTTTGGCGGGAATCAGGGCGCAATGGTTCGGGAAGCGTGGGGCCGGCTTTTTGCCGGTTGTCGCCACCGTGTGCCTGATCCTGCTGGCGCTGCTGGCCATAGCGCAGGTTGCGCACGTGCACCCAGACCAGGCCGACGCCGATCACTGCCAGTTGTGCATCGTGATGCACACGGTGGCACCCACGGCGACTGCCACGGTTGCGATCTTGCTTGTGCGCCTGGGCGTCTCCGCTCCGGCTGCCGAACCGATCCTGGTGGCCCGGAAACCCCAGCTCCGCCTCTTCATCCGTCCTCCGCCCGTCTCCCTGTAGAGCATCCGTCTTTATTTGAGTTTGCCGCGCCGTTCGCCGCTGTTCGATTGTGGCGACGATTGGCCGTACCCAAAGAAGAGGCAGATTCGGATCGATGCTCTCTGAACGCACTGAGAATGCCGCGGCGGCAGATCCCGCGGCTTGCTTTCCATTTTGCTCAGCAGATTTTTCAGGAGACTTTCCCATGACATTCCTTCGTGGCGCAACGCTACGCATCCTTCCCCTTCTCGCCCTCGCCATCTTTGCGGCGGGCTCGGCACACGCGCAAAGCGGCAACGCCGGAACCGTGCGCGGCACGGTCACCGATCCCACGGGCGCCGTCGTTCCCGGCGCAACCGTCCGTCTCAGCAATCCCGTCAGCGAATATGAGAAGACCACAACCAGCGATGCCACCGGCCAATTCGCCTTTTCCAATGTGCCTTTTAACCCATACACCATCAGCGTCTCCGCCAAAGGCTTCGCCCAATTGAGTCAGAGCGTGGAGATTCGCTCCTCTGTGGGCGTCAACGTCAAACTGGCTCTGCAGATTTCCGGAGGTAGTCAAACGGTCACCGTTGTGGCCGCAGGCGATCTGATCGAAGACGATCCCACGTTCCACGTTGACGTGGACCGCGATCTCTTCAATAAAGTGCCGATGGAGAGTGCGTCGTCCACGCTCAGTTCGCTGGTGACGGAAACCACCCCCGGCGTGGCGGCCGACTCCAACGGCCTCTTTCATGGCCTGGGCGATCACGCATCCAACTCCTTCTCCGTCGACGGGCAGTCCATCACCGATCAGCAGAGCAAGGTTTTTTCCAACCAGTTGCCGTCGAACGCGATTCAATCCATCGAAGTGATCAGCGGCGCGCCGCCGGCCGAGTACGGCGGTAAGACCAGCCTCGTGATCGTGGCCACTACGCGCTCCGGCCAGGGCGTTACCAATCCGACGGGTGCGGTCTACGCTTCCTACGGATCTTTTGGATCGGCGGACGGAGGCGTCGATCTATCCTATGGCGGCAAAAGCTGGGGCAATTTCATCGAGGCCGACGGCCTCAACACTGGGCGGTTCCTCGACCCGCCGGAGTTTACAGTCTTCCACGACAAGGGCAACGAACAAAACTTCTTCGACCGCGTGGACTATAGCTTCGACCAGGCCGACTCCATTCATCTCGATCTCAACTACAGCCGTTCCTGGTTCCAGACCCCGAACTCCTACGACAACCTGAACGTGATGAACGTCACGACCACCGGCCCGAACAGCGGCACCAGCGCCAATCCGACCTTTGTCAACGTGGGCAACACCGACCAGAACTCCAAAATCAATACGTATAACATCTCGCCAACCTACACTCGCATCATCAGCAAGGACTCTGTCTTCAACCTGGGCGCATTTCTCCGCAGGGACAGCTATGGCTATTATCCAAGCGCCAATCCCCTGGCCGACCTGGGCCCGTCCAACCTGCAGACCTCGTCGATCTCGCAGTACCGCACCCTGGCCAACGCCGGGCTCCACGCGGACTACTCCTACGTGAAGGGAATACACAACCTCAAAATCGGCGCACAATACGAACAGACCTTCCTGCGCGAACACGACAGCCTGGGCGTTGTGGACCCGACCTATTCAGTCACCCTCCCCGATGGCACGACGGTTAGCACGGCTCCCTGTGTCAGCGCCACCGGCAACCTCTTGCCGGGATTTACCAACCCATCGCAGTGCGCAGATGCCGGCGAGTTTTCCAACGATCCGTCCGTTGGAGGCAGCTATTACTCAGTTCTTGCACCCTACGATCTGACGCGCGGAGGCACAAGCTATCTCTACTTCGGCCACACCGACGTGAAGTTGCTTGGTGTTTACGCCGAAGACGAGATCAAGGCCGGTAACTGGGACTTCAACCTGGGCCTGCGCGAGGATGTTTATAACGGTCTCACGGATGCCAACCAGATCGAACCGCGGCTGGGGATTGCCTACAACGTCAAGCCCTCCGCAACAGTACTGCGCATCTCGTACGCGCGCACACTGGAGACACCGTTCAACGAGAACCTTGTGCTCAGCAGCAGCGGCTGTTCGGATGCGGTGCTGAGTCCGCTCCTGCTTTGCAATGTGGGCGCCTCGGGGACCATGCATCCCGGTTATCGCAATGAGTTCCATACCGGTCTCCAGCAGGCCTTCGGCAGGTATTTGGTGTTCAACGGCGAATACATTTGGAAATACACGCACAACGCCTTCGACTTCAGTGTCCTGGGCAACACGCCGATAACATTCCCCATCGACTGGCATAACTCGAAGATCCCAGGCTATGCGATGAATGTGGAAGTTCCAACCGTCCACGGTTTCAGCGCGTATTTTGTCACCTCATCGGTGGCGGCGCGCTTCTTCCCGCCTCAGGTGGCAGGAGCCGGAGCCACCAGCGGAGTGGCTGTCGGAACCCAATATCCCTTCCGCATCGACCACGATGAGAAGTTCAACGAAACTACGCACCTGCAATACGAAATTCCGGGCAACAGGGTGTTCAGAGGGCTGTGGGGCGGTTTTAACTGGCGTTATGACAGCGGACTGGTTGCGGGATCGGTACCGTGCTACAACGTGATCGATCCCAACAGCATCTGCGCAGGCACTTCGATTACTTTGCCCGGCAATGTGCCGGGAGTTAACCTGAGCGGCCTCACGAACGACCAGGAATTCGAAGCAGGCATCACCTGCGATGGTGTGGCCGCCACTCTCACAGCCGGATTTACCAGTTGCGACGCCGCGGGCTACACCTCCAAGCTGGTATCGATTCCCGGCGCGAACCAGGAGGACGACGACCACAATCCGCAGCGCATTGCGCCGCGCAGCCTGTTCGACGCTACTCTCGGCAAGAACAACATCTTCCACAAAGAGCACTTCAAGACCGATCTCGACCTGACGGCGATCAATGTTACGAATAAGTACGCGCTCTATAACTTTCTTTCAACGTTCAGCGGCACGCACTATGTGACGCCGCGGGCGCTGACGGCAAAGGTTACGCTGAACTTTTGAGTTATCCGAAAAGCAAACCTGGAAGTTGAAGTCGGGCAGGCTCAAAAGCCTGCCCGCGTTGTTCTCGGAGCGATTTCTACGAGAGCTTATCCACCTCGCGCTGGTAGGCGTTGAAGATTTCGTCGCCGAAGCAGGCGAAGATGACTTTCTCGACCGCGTCGCTCGAAACGAGTTCGGCTACGGTTTCGGTGACTGCGATCTTGACCGCGCGATCGACGGGGAAGCGGTAGACGCCGCAACTAATGGCCGGAAACGCGAGCGAGCGAATGGCGTTATCGCGCGCAACCTTGAAGACCGAGCGATAACAACTGGCCAGCAGATCCGGCTCGCCTCGTTCGCCTCCGGTCCAGACCGGGCCGACGGTGTGGATGACGAACTTTGCCGGCAGACGATAGCCCTTCGTCAGGCGCGCTTCGCCGGTGGGGCAGCCGCCAATCTGATAGCACTCGTCGAAGAGCTCCGGCCCGGCCGCTCGGTGAATCGCCCCATCCACGCCGCCGCCTCCGAGCAGCGAAGTGTTCGCTGCATTCACGATCGCGTCCACGACGAGAGTGGTAATGTCTGCTTTCAGAACTTCGATCTTGCTCGTCATGGCAACCTCGTTTCCGTCATCCTAGCTTGCGCTGTAGCTAAATTCAAAAAGGGTGCCGCATGCCGGGGCCCGCGAAGATGTAAACCGCAGCTTAGTTTGCGAGTCTAAAGTGGAGGTTTCCTGCCCACAAAACAAAGGAGGCCGTTGTGCGATTTCATTCTTCGTTGCAAAGTTTGGCGGCATTGACTTTCTTCGCTGCTGTAACCTGCGTGGCGGCGCGCGCGCAGACTGATATCGGTCTCAGCGTTTATGGCGCGTTCACAAAGACGACTGACGCAAATAACGTCGGCGAAGTTGCGGTGAGCCCGTCCAACGCCGCCGGGGGCATGTTGGAAGTACGCCACTTCTATAGCCGCCTTTTCGGCTACGAGGGAACTTATTCCTTCAACCGCGCTAACCAGGTATACGCGGCGGTCTGCACGTTGTGCATACCCGTTTCGGTTTCTGCAGACGCGCATGAGATTACGGGCGACTGGCTGATCTCGGACCCCACGGGAAAGATACGACCATTCGCGCTGGCGGGCGCCGGGTTGCTGTTGACCGTGCCCGTGAGCGGCCAGAGCGGAACCCAAAACTCCACTACGGCAGTTTATGTTTACGGCGCGGGTATCGATTGGCACGTTCTGCCGCACATCGGACTCCGACTGCAATACCGCGGCAACCTCCATCGAGCCCCGTTTGTGGTCGCGAACGCCAACTCACC
>JBAWFY010000737.1:0-6163 GCA_049592335.1 Occallatibacter sp. | reverse complement strand
CCGATATTGAAACCGCGCTGCTCCCCGACGACGAAGATGCCATCGCCGCAAAGCTCAAAGACTTCGCAAGCAAAAGCGCCCCTCTCGTGCTTACCGTAGGCGGCACCGGACTCGGCCCGCGCGACCGCACGCCCGAAGCCACGCGCCGCATCATCGACCGCGAAGCGCCCGGACTCGCCGAGGCCATGCGCGCCAAAGGCGCCGAGCGCAACCCATACGCATGGCTCTCGCGCGGAGTGGCCGGGCTGCGCGGCACAACCCTCATCGTCAACCTGCCCGGCAGCAAGCGCGGCGCAGAAGAAAGTCTCGAAGTCATTCTTCCGCTCCTGCACCACGCAATCGAAACTGCGGCAGGCGGACAGAGCCACCCGTGAAGGCAGTGCATTCCGTTTGCGGAAATCGCGCCGTAAGCACGGGCCCTCAAGCCTTCGAAAAGAATCAAGCGGAGGGAGCAGGGGCTTTTAAGCCCCTGAAAAAATCAAGCGGGAATCTGGGCCTTCAGGCCCGGAAATCTGCCATCCAAACCAAGCACAACTGTAGCTAAACGAGCATCTGGTTCGATCTGCATCACTTTTACCTGAACCGGCCAAACTGTTATGCTGCAACCGCCGGAGAAAACCGATTTAGGTTAGGAGAGTTTTTCAATTATGTGGTTCCTTGGCATGGATGTGGGCACGGGCGGTACGCGGGCCGTCATCGTCGATCACGCAGGCAAACTGATGGGCTCGGCCTCATGCGAGCATGCGCCATTTCGCGCCGAGCACCCCGGATGGGCTGAACAGGACCCGGAAGATTGGTGGCGCGCCGCACAGGACGCAATCCGCGGCGCAATCGCCGTCACGCCTGAGCCGCGCGAGCCCATTGCCGCGCTCGCGCTCACCGGGCAGATGCACGGTGCGGTCATGCTCGATGAAAAGGGCGCGATCCTCCGGCCCGCGCTCATCTGGTGCGACACGCGTACCCAGCCCGAGTGCGACTGGCTCACTGAAAAGATCGGCTATGAACGCCTGATCGAGCTCACCTGCAATCCCGCGCTGCCTAACTTCACGCTCACCAAATTGCTCTGGGTCAAAAAGCATCAGCCAGAGATCTTCGCCAAGATCCGCCACGTCATGTGCCCCAAGGACTACGTGCGCTACCGGCTCACCGGCGAATTCGCGATCGACGTGCAGGAAGCCAGCGGAACGCTGCTGCTCGACGTCACGCATCGCCGCTGGTCGCGCGAAGTGGCTGAAGCGGCAGGCATCGATATGAGCTGGCTGCCCAAGGTCTACGAGTCACCGGAAATCTGCGCGCGCATCAGCGAGACGGCCACGGGACTTACGGGCCTGAAGGCGGGCACGCCGGTAGCCGCCGGCGCAGGCGATCAGGGCGCGGGCGCAGTCGGCATGGGCATTCTGCAGCCTGGCAGCGTCTCGGCAACCATCGGCACGTCGGGAGTTGTGTTTGCGGCTACGGCAGAACCGACGAAAGATCCGAAGGGGCGAATTCACACCTTTTGCCATGCCGTACCTGGGCGCTGGCACGTGATGGGCGTAACGCAAAGCGCCGGCCTGAGCCTGAACTGGCTGCGCGGCACGTTCTTCGCTAACCAGAGTTACGATGCTCTCAACCAAGAGGCAGAAAAAATCCCGGCAGGCAGCCAGGGCCTCGAATGGGCGCCGTATCTGCTCGGCGAGCGCACGCCGCATCTCGATCCCGAGGTGCGCGCCGCCTTCACGGGCATCGGCGTCGAGCACACGGCCGCGCATTTTGTGCGCGCCGTGCAGGAAGGCGTGGCGTATTCATTGCAGGACACCTTCACGCTCTTCAGCGAGTTGGGAATTCCTGTCACGGCCATCCGCCTGGGCGGCGGCGGCGCGCGCGGCAGTCTCTGGCGGAAGATTCAGGCTGGCATCTATGGCAAAGCCGTTGAGGTGCTCGTCGCCGAAGAAGGCGGCGCATTCGGTTGCGCGCTGATGGCCGGCGTGGGTGCGGGCCACTGGAAGAATCTCGACGAAGCCTGCGGCCAGGCCATTCAAGTAGCCGAACGCATCGCGCCCGACGCGGCCGACGTCGCCGCCTATAAAGCCGGCTACGCCAAGTGGCGCAAAATGTATCCCGCGCTCAGGGGACTGAGAAACTGATCGAGCACAACCAGGAAGTCTATGAGTTTGGCAACGATTTCGAAATGTGCCGTTTGGTGTTCAGTTCTCCTCGCTCTGGCTTTTGGTGAGCACATCCCTCGCAGCGCTCATGGACAATCGAGTGCTCCGGAAACCCGCATCAGCAAGCCGACATGGCCAACTGTTGGCAATTTAGCCGTTTCAGATCGAGATTGGTTGAAACTTTCTGACTTAAATCTATCCGACCGAGAATTCAAGGATGTCGAACGGATAACGGCTCCCTGGATACGAGCGCACTGTCCACAAATATCCGGGGACGACGCTAGAAAGCGATTGGCGTCACTATCGTCAAGACTCACGCAACTTAAGGCAACGGGATCAGAGCAGCTTGTCGTAAACGAGATGGGTGACTGGGAAGGGGACTCAGGTTCCTGTCCCTGTCGTCCAAACCTCAACTGTCACACTTGGATTCTGAATCTCTCTGGAGATCGGGTAACCACTCTCCTCGAATACAGCGGATTTGGCCTCGTTGTGCTGAAAGCGAGCAGCCACGGATTCGTTGACATCGTGACTGCATCCAATGCCGCCCCCAACCGAATCGAGCTTGAAGTTTGGAGATTTGATGGAGAGCGATATGCGCCGCTCCGATGTGCTTCGAAGCGCTATTCTCCACACGCACCTAACGACGCGTCCCCGATTGACGAGGTTGACAAGACTGGCAGAATTTCGGAGCATCCCTGCGAATTATCGCCTTGAGCCACTCCAATCCAAGTCCTCTGAGCGACATTACCGGCAAACCAGAAACTGCACGACTACCCGGAGATGATATCGGGGGTGCCCCAGGTCCCTCGTCCGCCGCGGCGGAGGAACCAGGGGTAGCACGAACGCCAGCGGCACATACTTTGGAAGTACGCTACGGCAGCAATCCAAATTCGGCCACGCCATTCGGCGTTCCCACAAAAACCTTGCCGTCGACCACCACCGGCGTGATGAACTTATTGCCATTGCCGAAATGGTCGCGGCTGTTTGCCGCCTGGTTGCTGTTGTAAAGTTCCTGCAACGTGGCCGCGTTGTAGGCATGCAGTACGGCAGGCGACGAATTCTCGACCGCCCATACAATTCCGTTGCTGATCCCATTCGCGCTCACCGACGGCGTCGTTCCGGGATAAGGAAAGCTGTTGGCGCTTTCGACACTGGGCGCCGGCGCCAGCATTGCGTTCGTGATGGGAAAGGCCTTAACCGTATCATTCACTGCGCCGTAATACACCGTGTTGTTGAACCAGGCAGGCATGGACCAGACCCCGTTGCCGAACGCTGCGCTGATCTCCTGATAGAGGGTGTAGTTGTTCAGGACATTGAATTGGCCCATATAGTCACGATTGACAACGTAAATGTTCCCGTCCTTTCCTGCGCCGACCGCAAGCTGATGCGCGTTGCCGGCTGCATCCTGAAGATCGGGCAGGACCAGCGCGCCGCCGGAACCAAGATCCTTGTCGGCGTTCGATTCGTCCCCAGTGTTGTACGGCTCGAAGTAATCGGCAACGCTGAGAGTTCCTCCAGAGGTGGAGACTTTGATGAACCCATTGCCGTAATCGCCGGCAATAGGTAAGCCGTTCGCAGTCAGAGTCGTGTCAAAGGTGCCGTTGGCATCGAGAAAATAGATATTGCCGCTCGAGTCGGCAGCGAGGCCCGCCCCCGACATCCAGATCGATCCTTCGCTGCCGTTCGGCGTCAGGTTGAGCACAGCCGTCTGCGCCAGCGTCGATTCGCTGTAGGCCATCAACCAGCCGGTATAAGGCTCCTGGTCGCAATGCGAAGTCCACCCCAGGTAGAGCGTCTGATTCATCAGCAGCAGGCCTGCACGCTCCGCATACTGGCCGGGATCGAAGATAACATTGCCTCCGGAGCTGTTGTCGCCCGTACCCGGATAGGACCCTGAGATTTCAGTTGGACTGCCGGGCAGTTCCGCGCCCGTCGTCACGTCCAAAGCATGGAGGCGCTGATGATAGGCGCCGGACTGATCCTTCGACATGCCGACGACGAAAATCGTGCCGTGAGCGCCGGCGCTGCGATCGATCACCGGCGTTGAAGTGATCCCGATCTGCGGCGTGATCTGGTAGCAACCGCGATCGTCGCTGGTGGTTTCGTTCGCGCCCAGCACCGATGTGTGCCAGATCTGGGCGCCGGTATCGGCGTTGAAGGCATATACGCTGTCGTTCTCGGTTACCGCAAAAACCACATTTTGCGCTTGTCCGCCGACGCTCAGCTTTGACAGATAGAGAGGCTGCCCGTCCACTAGTCCGTCGACGGGCAGGACGCGCAACAATCCGAATCCTGATGCATTGACACTGGCGAGTGTCAGGATGGTTTCGTTTGGGTTAAGGCCTGTGCGCCCGATGTCGTCATGATAGGTGACTACATCGAAACTCGACGATGGCGGGGGATTCGATGATGTCACGGTCAAAGTGAGCTTGGCTGAGGCGGTCAGCGATCCCGCAGTCCCCGTGAATTGCACCGTTGTTGTGCCCGGAGATGCTGACGCTGTTGCAGCCAGGCTAACCTGCTGCGATGCCCCCTGCGTGAGCGTAAAGCTGGAAGGAGTCGCGGTAACTCCCGGGGGCAGGCCGTTGACACTGACTTGTATGGGCTGGGTGAATCCTTTGATGTCGGTGGCGGAAACCGTCACGTCCTGCGCGGAGCCCGCAGCAAGGCTGAGGTTCGCCGTGTTGACCGAAAGAGAGAAGCTTCCTGAGTTGACCGGTGATACACAACCCATAAAGACGCAGGTGAAAACAACCGCCCCCAGAGCAATGAACCAGTAAAACGTGGCTCTTGCTTGCCGGCGGATTCTGCGTGTTGCCTTGGCGACGCAACTCGGGGAGGAGTTTGTCACATCGACCTCGGGAATGCCCAAATCTTACATACGGCGGAAAGAATTGTATAGATTCCGCAGGTGCTGGCCTTCCTGGATCGTGCGGTTGGAGCTACGCAGTCAAAAAATCGGCGAACACGAACCGGTCGCGGGTCACGATCTCCCCGGTCTCGAGCGGAAGCGGGCTCTTGAACATGGGCCCCGCATAAACGCAGGTGTGGAACTCGCCGCGCTCGGCGCATGGATCGATCTCAGGCGGAAAATCGCGCAGCAGTTCTTCGTCGAACTCGCGGCCGGCAAAACTGGCCGGCAGCTTCTCCGTGTCGACACACGAGATGCGCGCCCGTAAGCCGCCGGCGATCATCTCGCGGGCTAACTCGTCAGTAGGAATCTTCCACAACGGAAACAGCGGCTCGAGCCCCGTGGGCGCAAGTTTCGTCTCGCGATAGGCGCGCACGTCTTCGAGAAACAGATCGCCAAAAGCGATGGCGTCGATGCCCTCGTTCACGGCCCGCTGGCAAGTCTCAGCCATGCGCTGCTCGTAAATCTCGTTCGCGCACGGCCATGGCAGGGGCACAACCCAGAGCGGAAGCCCGGCCGCCGCGGCTTGCGCCTCAAGCACCGTACGCCGCACGCCGTGCATGGCCACGCGATCAAACTCCGTGTTGACCGTGGTCAGCAGCCCGCACAGCTCGATGTTGGGATCGCGGCGCAAGGCATGGAGCGTCCATGCGCTGTCTTTACCGCTGCTCCAGGAAAGTAGAACGCGCTTCATCAAAGGCAGCCTTCAGCCCACATCTTTCAGATTCATCTTCGCACGACGGGGCGTTTCGCATCTCCACCGTTGACACAAAAATGACAAGCTTTTGCGCTCGCGTTGCGCCGCGGATCGATTTCCCCATAAACTTGTGATGTAGGCCGCCATCTCCGTGCGGAAGTGGTGAAATGGCAAACACACCAGCCTTAGGAGCTGGCGCCCAAAAGGCTTGCGGGTTCAAGTCCCGCCTTCCGCACCAGTTTTCCTCTTCGCGACCTTCACTTCCGTCCCAACAATTCAGTGCGTCGCCGCCCACACATGGTAGCTGTTGAAGAGGAATTGTCCGCCGAGGATCATCAGCCAGACCCACAAAGCAAGTCGCAGCGGACGCCTGGGAACGTATCCGCTCGCCAGTGTTCCGCCAATCGC
>JBAWFY010000736.1:0-2575 GCA_049592335.1 Occallatibacter sp. | reverse complement strand
ATTACGCCCCAGTCATTGTGGCGGCCAAGTTCGTTGTGGAGGGCCCTGTCCCGCTGCCTGTTCCCATTCAGGCCACACCGGAGCTTGCGGCCGCGGGTCTGCTCGATTCCCAGTTCGTCAGCATCGAAGGCGTGGTTCATCCCCTCAAGTTCGCCGAGCAGCCCTACCATCCCGTATTCACCTTTGCGCTGTACACATCGCTCGGACAGGTTCACGTTTTCACCGCGCCAGGATTTCCCGACCTGCGAAAATCGAGCCAGATCGAGGACGCGCGTGTCCGCATGCAGGGCGTCTTCAGCACCGTCTATAATCAACGCCGCCAACTGGTGGGCTACCAGTTGCAGCTGGCGAGTCCGGCAAATATCCAGATCATCGAGCCTGCCGTTGCCGATCCGCTTGCCATGCCAGCCACGCCCATCGGCTCGTTGCTGCGCTACTCACACGGCTCGCATTTCGGACATCGTGTCAAGATCGCAGGCGCCGTCACGATGGCGGGAAACGAGTTCGTGTACGTGCAGGACCAAAGCGGCGGAGTGCAGGTGGGTGGCGATGTCCGTTCCGTCCATCTCGGCCAGCGCATCGAGGCCGTGGGCTATCCCACGCTGGCCGGCCGCTATTCGCCTGTCCTTTCCGACGCCGTGTTCCGCTCGCTGCCCGGCTCCGATTTCATCCAACCCCAGACCGCCAGCGCGGACGTCATCTCCCACGGCAACTACGACGCGCAACTTGTCACGATCGAAGGCCGCCTGCTTGCTGCCGTCCCCGGCCCCGGCAGCATCAATCTTCTCCTGCAATCCGGCATTCAGACGTTTACGGCAGAGCTCGATCTGCCAAGCCGAGGCGGCGATCTGGCCGATCTGCGCGCAGGCAGCGTTCTGCGCCTCACCGGCGTAGCCTCGGCCCAGATCGATTCCAACAATGTCTACCAGCTCCTTCAACTTGAGCCGGTCGGCTTCAAGCTGTTGCTGCGCGTACCCGAGGATGTAACCGTGATCCGCGCCGCGCCGTACTGGACCTCGGAAAAGACCCTGGGCTTGCTGGCGCTGCTTTTGCTGTTGATCGTGGTGATTCTCGCCTGGGTCGCGGTGTTGCGGCGGCGGGTTGCCCGCCAGAGGATCGCTCTGGAGAAGGCATCGCAGACGGCGCAGGCCATTCACGATCTTTCCGCCGCCATGGAGAAAGTCCCGGCCGAGCAGAAGTTCGACGCCCGGGTCTCGGTGCGCGGCAGCCAGGAGATTGCCGGCCTGGTCGTGGGATTCAACGCCATGCTGGCTCAACTTCTGGAAAAGGACAATGCCCGGCGGGATGCCGAGACGCGCCTGATGCTCCAGGCCACGATCGACGATCTCACTGGCCTGCCCAATCGCCGCGTACTGGCCGATCAACTCAGCCAGAGCATGGCGCGCGCGCGCCGCGAACAGCACATGCTCGGCCTCCTTTACATCGACCTCGACGGATTCAAACTGGTCAACGACAGTTTCGGTCACGCCGCCGGCGACCGATTGCTCGTCGAAGTCGGCCAGCGCCTCTCCTCCCGTGTGCGCCAATCCGACACGCTGGCACGTATTGGAGGCGATGAATTTACCGTGATTCTCCACTCCATCCGCTCTCGCGACGACGCGCAGAGAGCCGCCGAATCCGTGCTCGAATCCCTCGTCAATCCCTTCCACGTCGAGGGCCACGAAATCACCATCGGAGCCAGCATCGGCATCAGCATCTTTCCCGATGCCAACAGCGATAACGACAACCTGCTGCAGCAGGCAGACAGCGCCATGTACTCGGCCAAGCGCAATGGCAAAAACCGGATTGTGCACTTCAGCAACGATATGGGAGTCTCCGTCCGCGAGCGTCTTACCTTGGAAAACGAGCTGCGACGCGCCGTCGCCAACGGCGAAATCGAGGTCCACTATCAGCCGGAGTTCGATCTGGCCACCAATGCCATCGTGCGTTTCGAGGCCCTGGCGCGCTGGACGCATCCCACTCTCGGCGCCATTCCGCCGCTCAGCTTTATTTCCGTCGCCGAGGACTGCGGACTGATTGTCCCGCTTGGGGCTCACGTCATGGAGCGCGCGTGCCGCGATGCGCTGCTATGGCAGCAACAAACAGACGCCCCGGTTCAGGTAGCGGTCAATGTCTCCAGCGTGCAGTTTGCGCGCGATTCATTTGTCCAGGAAGTGCTCGAAATCCTGGTCCGCACCGGCCTGCCTGCCAACCTGTTGCAAATCGAGCTCACGGAGTCGGCAACCCTGATCGGCATCGAGCGCGCCGCCGCCACCATCCGGTACCTCAAGGAGCTGGGTGTCAGCGTGGTCATGGACGATTTCGGCAGCGGCTATTCCTCGCTGAGCTATTTGCCCAAGTTTCCTTTCAACGCGCTCAAGATCGATCGTTCTTTCGTCAGCCAGCTGCCGGACAGCGGCGAAACTCAGGCACTCGTGCACTCGATCATTACCCTCGGCCACAACCTGGGCATGAAGATCATCGTCGAAGGCATCGAGACGCACGCGCAATTGCAGCTCATGCGCCAACTCGGCGGCGACGAAGCGCAGGGCTATCTCCTCGGGCGCCCCACCCC